>CAIXEV010000267.1 GCA_903918555.1 uncultured bacterium
CGCCGTCGAGGTCGGCCATCGCGGTGCCCCACGCGCTGAGGAGCATGGCGAGGTCCGCTGGCCCGACCGAGGCGTCGCCGTCGAGGTCCGCTGCGCACGGCGGCGTTGCGAACGCGTAGAGCGCGAGCGCGCCTTGGTTCGGCGCGAGTCCGTCGGTCGCGTACGCGCCGATCGCGAGCGATTCTGCGTCGATCGCGATCGCGTGTCCGAACGCATCGCCCGCGGCAACCACGGGCGCCGTGAGCGACCACGCGGGCACCGCGCCGCCGACCGCATCGACCGACCACGCCCAGACGCGGCCCGCGTCGGCGAGTCCCTGCACATCGTGCTTGAAGCCGCCGACCAGCACCAGCCCGCCTGCGCCGATCGCGACCGTCACGCCGCACTCGTCGCCTGCAGCCGAATCGGCGGCGACGAGCGTGGCGCCTTCCGTCCACGCCGCACCCGCGCGCCGGAACACCGTCGCGCTTCCGCGCTTCACCTGTCCGTCAGGCGCGTCGAAGATGCTGCCGCAGACGATGAGATCGCCCGCGCCCGCGCCGAGCGCGACGCTCGTCCCGAGGAAGTCGCCCGCGGTGCCGCCCGCCGCCGTCAGCTGCGCTTCGGTGACCCACGAACCCTTCAGCCGGCGAAACACCCACGCGGAACCCTTGTCGACCGCGCCCGCGACATCGTCGGCGTTCGCGCCGGCCACCATCGCGTCGCCTTCGATCGCGACATCGAAGCCGAGCTGGTCGTTCGCCGCCGCATCGGGCGCAACCAGCGTCGCCTCGAGCGTCCACGCCGCCGACGCGCCGCTCCCGGCCCGGCGGAAGACGCTCGCGGAACCCTGGTTCGTGGCGCTCGCGTCGTCGAAGACCGCTCCGACCACGACCGCGCTCGCCGAACCATCGGCGCTGTAGCCGAACGCGTCGTTGTTCGCGCCCGTCGCGAGCGTGAGCTTCGCGACCTGCGTCCACGCGCCGCCCACGCGCTCGAACGCGTACGCGCAGCCTTGGTCGGGATGCTGCGCGCCCGGGCCCTTCGGCGCGGTGACGACGACCCCGCGCGCGGCGCCTTCGCCGACGATCGCGACGGCGAACCCGAACTGGTCGAATCCGGCTCCATCGGCCGCGGTCAGCTTCTGCTCGAGATTCCAGACGCCGCGCGCATCGCGACGGAACACCGACGCCGAGCCGCGGAAGAGCTGCCCGAGCGCGCTGTCGCCGTACGCACCGACGACGGCGAGATCGCCCTGCACATCGACCGCGAAGCCGAAGCGCTCCTCCTGGTTCGGGTCGGCCGAAGCGAGCGTGGTGCGGAGGAGCGGCGGCGCATCGGCGATCGCGCGGGGCGTGATCGCGACGACGACCGAAAGCGACAGCAGGGCGGGAAGGTGGCGATGGCGCTGGAAGACTCGCGTCATGATGTGGAGACCTTGGTTGAGAGGGATCGCACGGTAGCGCGGCGACGCGTGGACGGGGAAGGATGCCGCATCGCCCGAATGCACCGCAGTTTGTGGAGGCGGAAATCTTCAGGCGGACCGCTTGACACGCAGCAAAGTCGCGAGTATTCTCCGCACCCTCCGCCGAAGTTCTGGCGGAAACACACACATCTCGACTGGTGGAAAGACGACGCCGAAAGGCTGTTTGCCGCGCGCTGTTGCAGCGGCAACGGGCTCCGGTGCGAGTGGACGCGTGCCGGGCATCTGGGCACGCGTATATATGGGGAGGTCTCGCGGTTTTCCGCGGGGGCTCTTCGACAGCAGCTTGGTTTGGGACTCGGAAGCGCATCGGCGCGAGGACTTCACTCGCGCAAATCCAGCGGAAACCGCGCGGAAAGCGGCCCTTTGTGGCCGGGCGCTGTCTCCACGCCCGCAGTCGGGCATGACCCCGGCGACATGGATGGGGGGCGGCAAGTCCGGCGACCGGGTCGACAGCACAACGCACGGCAGCACAACGCACGACATCACAACGCACGACAGCACAACGCACGACAGCACAACGCACGACAGCACAACTCACGCAAGCACATCCCACGACAGCACAAAGGCACAACACAACAAGACACGACCAACTCAAACATCAGCGGAGAACACCATGACCAG
>CAIXEV010000268.1 GCA_903918555.1 uncultured bacterium
CAAACAACGACAGAGATTCAAGAGGACTCACTATGTCCAACCTGATGCCAAAGCGAGTCAAGTTCCGCAAAGAGCAGCGCGGCAAGCTGAAGGGCAACGCCACGCGCGGCAATTATGTCGCGTTCGGCGACTACGGCCTGCAGACGCTCGAGCCGCACTGGCTCACCGGCCGCCAGATCGAGGCGGGCCGCATCGCGGCGCAGCACTTCCTCCGCCGTCAGGGCAAGATCTTCATCCGGGTCTTCCCTGACAAGCCGATCTCGAAGAAGCCGCTCGAAACCCGAATGGGTACGGGCAAGGCCGATGTCGACTACTGGGCGGCGCGCATCAAGCCGGGAACGGTCCTCTTCGAGATCGCCGGCGTCCCCGAGGACCTCGCCAAGCAGGCGATGGCGCGCATTGCCTACAAGATGCCCGTCAAGTGCCGCTTCGTCGGCCGCCGCATCGCGGTCTGACGCGGGAAACACGATTCACTGAAAGCAGAGAACTCACATGAAGCCCGCCGAAGTCCGCAAGCTCTCTTCCGACGACCTCAAGACCGAGGCCACCCGCCTCCGTCGCGAGATGTTCGATCTCCGCTCCCAGTCGACCACCGAGAAGGTTGCCGACAACTCCCGCATCGGCAAGGCCCGCAAGGACCTCGCCCGCGTCCTGACCGAGCAGACCGCCCGCAAGAGCGTCGCGAAGTGAACCTGAAGAACTGAAACTCACGAGAGAACGAGAGAACCATGTCGACGTCGACCTCCACCCCGGAACTCGTCATCCCTGAAGGCTCGCCGCGCCGCATCGGCGTCGTCGAGAGCGACAAGCGCAACAAGACCCGCAAGGTCGTGATTGCCTACGCCGGCAAGCACCCGAAGTACGGCAAGTACCTCCGCAAGCGGACCATCCTTCAGGTCCATGACGAGAAGAACGAGTCGCGGCTCGGAGACCGCGTCGAGGTGGCCGAGTGCCGTCCGATCTCGAAGACGAAGGCCTGGGTGCTCGTTCGCGTCGTCGAGCGTGCGCCAGAGGGCGGCGCCATCACCTTCGGTGAGGGCAGCTGAGAACGGTTGATCAGAGAAGTTGACGCCGGCGCTGCCGGCGATGGAGCCAAGCAATGATCCAGAAGGAATCACGACTCGAGGTCTGCGACAACAGCGGCGCGAAGGAAGCCATGGTGATCGGCGTCCTCGGTGCCTCGACCGCCACCGGTCGCTTCACCCGCCTCACCATGGGCATCGGCGACCGCGTCGTCTGCAGCGTCAAGAAGGCGCTGCCGAACGGCGACGTGAAGGCCGGCGACAAGGTCCAGGCCGTCATCGTCCGCTGCAAGTTCCCGACGCGCCGCGAAGACGGCTCGTATGTGCGCTTCGATTCGAACGCGTGCGTGCTCGTCGACAAGGATGGCAACCCGAAGGGCACTCGCATCTTCGGCGCCGTCGCGCGTGAACTGCGCGAGAAGAACTTCATGAAGATCGTGTCGCTCGCGACGGAGGTGATCTGACCATGCCACGCCATATCCGCAAGGGTGACACCGTCATCGTGACCAAGGGCGCCTCCAAGGGCGTCGTCGGCGAGATCCTCCGCGTCATCGACGAGGGCGAGCGCGTCGTCGTCAAGGGCGCGAACATCCGCACCATGCACATCAAGCCGACGCAGCAGCGTCCGCAGGGCACCATCCTCAAGGAGGAAGGTCCGATCCACGCCTCGAACGTGAGCCCGGTCGTCGACGGCAAGCCGTCGCGCGTCCGCTTCGTCTCGAAGCCCGATGGCTCGAAGTCGCGCCTCGCGGCCCGTGGCGGCAAGGAGCTCCACAAGCTCCGCGGCGCCACGAAGAAGAAGTGACGAGCAAGAAGCGACGAGTTGATCCACTGAACCAAACCCGGCCCAGCGCCGGTGCCCGCCAAGGTCGGTCGCACGAGGTGACCGACACAGCAGAAACGAGCAAGACACCATGGCACATGTGAAGCGCAACTACCCCCGACTCCAGCAGGCCTACATCGACGCCGTCGGTCCGAAGGCTCTCCAGGAGTTCGGTCTCGAGAACGTGCACCAGCTCCCGCGGCTGACGAAGATCGTGGTCAACGCCGGCATCGGCAAGTACCTCGACAACGCCAAGCTGAAGCCCGAGGTTCGCGATCAGTTCATCAACAACTTCGCCACGATCACCGGCCAGAAGCCCATCATGATCAAGGCGAAGAAGGCAGTCGCGCAGTTCCGCGTCCGCGAGGGCATGCCCTCCGCGTTCATGGTCACGCTCCGCCGCGACCGCATGTGGCACTTCATGGACCGCCTGATCAACCTCGCGATCCCCCGTATCAAGGACTTCCGCGGCGTGAAGGACAAGTCGTTCGACAAGGGCGGCTCGTACTCCTTCGGCCTCACGGAACAGGCCGTGTTCCCCGAGATCAACATGGCGAACGCGACCATCACCCACGGCATGCACATCACCTTCGTCTTCGAGAACTCGGATCCGAAGATGAGCCGCTTCGTCCTCTCGGAGCTCGGCATGCCGTTCGTCAAGCCCGAGGAGCGTCAGAAGAAGAAGTAATCCGCGCCTCGCGCGCCCTACCAGAAGACACGGAACCAATCGGAACCAAAGCATGGCCAGCAAGCGAACCTTCAACAAGATGCAGCGCAAGCCCAAGTTCAGCTCCCGGGCTGAGGTGCGTTGCGAGATCACGGGCCGCAAGCGCGGCGTCTACCGCAAGTTCCGCATCTGCCGCCATCAGCTCCGCGAGCTGGCCCTGCAGGGGATGATCCCCGGCATGCGCAAGGCCAGCTGGTGATCGCGCGATCGACCGAATCCAATTGAACTGAACGACCCGCCCTGCGAACTGCGCAGGGGACAGGAGCCTCAAGAAATGTCCGTCCAAGACCTCACCGCCGACATGCTCACCCGCATCCGCAACGCCGTGCGGAACCGCGAGAAGTCCGTCGTCGTGCTCAGCAACAAGCTGAACCGCGGCGTCGCCAGCGTCCTCAAGGACGAGGGCTACATCGCGGACTTCGAGTGCGTGGCCGATGGCCGCCAGGGGATCATCCGCATCAACCTGAAGTACGGCACTCGTGGCGAGATCATCATCAACGAGATCCGCCGCGTGTCCAAGACGGGTTGCCGCACCTACTCGGCCGTGGGCGGGCTGCCCCGTCCGCTGCAGGGCCTCGGCATCTCGATCGTGTCGACGAGCAAGGGAATCATGAGCGACCGCAAGGCGCGCGAGATGCGCGTCGGCGGCGAGGTCGTAGCGACCGTCTGCTGATGCAGGCGCCGCGAACGAAGCGTGTGAAACAAAGCGTGCATTGACCGGCAGGAGCAAGCCATGTCGCGTATCGGTAAGAAGCCCATCATCGTCCCCGGCAGCTGCAAGGTCGCGGTCAACCCGACGACCCGCGAGGTTGCCATCACTGGCCCGAAGGGCGACACCCTCAAGGTCATCTACCGCCCCGAGATCTCGGTCCTCTGGAACGAGAAGGATCGCCAGATCGTGTGCAGCACGGACATGGCGAAGCTCGACGAGGGCAACCGCCGCGCCTTCTGGGGCACCACGCGGGCCAACATCAACAACTGCATCAAGGGCGTCACCGAGGGTTACTCGGAGAAGCTCGAGGTCATCGGCGTCGGCTACTCCGTGAAGGTCGCCGGCAAGAACCTCGACCTCAAGCTCGGCTTCGCGAACACGATCTCGCTGACGATCCCGCAGGGCGTCAAGGTCGACATCGCGACCGAAGGCGGCGTCTTCGTGACGGTGAGCGGTTCCGACCGCCAGCGCGTCGGCGAGTTCGCCGCCGCGATCCGCTCGAAGCGCAAGCCCGAGCCGTACAACGGCAAGGGCATCAAGTACGTCAACGAGACCATCATCCGCAAGCAGGGCAAGGCGACCGGCGCGTAAACCTCGCGGGGTTCGGCGAAGCACTCGCCGAATCGCGAGAGTCGACCAGGTTCCAAGCCACAGCGACAGACAACGACAGAAGAGAGCCAACCATGAACCGCATGACCAACAAGCGCGTCCGCCGAGCCCGTCGCAAGCAGGGCATCCGCAAGGAGATCTTCGGCATGCCGGATCGCCCGCGCCTTTCGGTGTTCCGATCGCTCAACCATGTCTACGCACAGGTGATCGACGACCTCACCGGCAAGACGCTCGTCTCGGCCTCGACCCGGGACAAGGGCTTCGCCGCCGACGGTGGCAAGAGCGCCGAGGCGACCGCGGTCGGCAAGCTCGTCGCGACCCGCGCGAAGGAGAAGGGCGTGTCGAAGGTCGTCTTCGACCGCAACGGCTACCTCTATCACGGCCGCATCAAGGCGCTCGCCGACGGCGCGCGCGAGGCTGGCCTGCAGTTCTGACGGAGTTGAAGGGCCGAAGGGCTGAACGACTGACACAATCTCCCCGCGCCTGACCGTGGGGATCTCAAGACTGGTTCCACCTATGGCAGAGATCATCGACGAAACTTCATCCATCGAGTCGACGACCGTCGGCGTCTACCGCACCTCGTCCACCGTCGCGGGTGGCCGTCGCTTCAGCTTCTCGGCGATGGTCGTCGTCGGCGACCGCCGTGGCCGCGCTGGCGTTGGCTACGCGAAGTCGAACCAGGTTCCGACCAGCATCGAGAAGGCGCAGAAGGAAGGCCGTCGCAAGATGCTGGCGTTCCAGCTGCAGGGGAAGACCATTCCTCACCTCGTCGTGGGCCGCTACGGCGCGACGACCGTGAAGCTGATCCCCGCCGCCCCCGGTACGGGCGTCATCGCCGGCGCCGCGGTTCGCGCGGTGCTCGAGATGATCGGCGTGCAGGACTGCCTGACCAAGGTCTACGGCTCCAGCAACCCGAAGAACGTGGTCAAGGCCACGCTCGGTGCGCTCGAGACCCTGCGCAGCCGCCAGAAGGTCGAAGCGCTCCGCGGCGTGACGCTGCCTGAGACCGCCGTCGAAGAGGCGATCAAGCGCGGCGCCGCGTTCATGCCCAGCGCGAAGAGCGGCGAGAAGATGGCCGCTCCGAAGAACACCGTCGGCGAGGAGAATCGTCGCGGTGGTCGCGGTGGCCCCCGTGGTCGCGGTGGTCCGCGTCGCGGTCCCGAGGGTGGCGATGGTGGCGCGCCCGCTGCGCCGGCCGCTCCTGCCCCAGGCGCCTGAGCCTCGCGGTCTGCTGATCCGCAACGCTGAAACCAAAGACAGAATCGAACACGACGAATGATACTCCTGCCGCCCTGCGGCAGTCTCGGAGAGCCAAGCCATGATGATCCATGACATCACCGCCAAGGTCGGCCCGCACAAGAAGCGCAAGCGCGTGGGCCGCGGCGAAGCCAGCGGCCACGGCGGCACCTCGACCCGCGGTCACAAGGGTGCGAAGAGCCGCGCTGGTTGGGTCAGCCGTCCGTCCTACGCCGGCGGCGCCACGCCGTTCGCGCGTCGCTTCCCGAAGCGCGGCTTCTCGAATGCGGGCTTCCGCACCGACTACTGGGTCACCAATGTCCGCGACCTCGAGAAGCACTTCGACTCGGGCGCGACCGTCGACATCGACGCGCTCGTGAAGCTCGGCCTCGTGCCGAACGCCAAGCTGCCGCTCAAGGTGCTCGGCGCGGGCGACATCACGAAGAAGATCCATGTCGTCGCCGTCGCGTTCAGCGGCACCGCGAAGACGAAGATCGAGGCTGCCGGTGGCTCGTGCAAGGCTCCCGCCGAGAAGAAGACCGAGAAGAAGCAGGCCTGAAGTCCGGTGGGCCGCGACTGAAGATTCCATCGCGTCCATCACCGCCTGCCGATCGCACCGAATGCCGAAGGCAGGCCTCTGAAGATCCATCCAGATGCTGCAAGCCTTCGCGAACATCTTCAAGATCCCCGACCTTCGCCGCCGCGTGTTCTTCACGCTCGGCATGCTCGCGATCTACCGCATTGGTTTCGTCATCCCCTTGCTCGGCGTCGATCAGACGGCGCTGCGCGAGGCGGCCGAGCGCGCGTCCGAGGGCGGAGCCTCCGGCTTCGGACGCATCATGGAGTACGCGTCGATCTTCTCGGGCGGAAGCCTGCAGCAGTCGACGATCTTCGGCCTCGGCATCATGCCGTACATCACGGCGTCGATCATCTTCCAGCTCCTCGCGACGGTGTGGAAGCCGCTGCAGGAGCTGAAGAAGGAAGGCCAGTCCGGCCAGACCAAGATCAACGAATGGACGCGCTACGCGACCGTTGCGCTCTGCCTGGTGCAGGGCTTCATGTGGCTCGCGTACCTCAACCGCGAGAACCTCGTCCAGGCGAACTTCACCGAGCAGGGCGGCCAGTTCGTGTTCTACACGGCAGGCATCCTCGGCCTGACCGCAGGCAGCCTCTTCCTGATGTGGCTTGGCGAGCAGATCGACAAGTACGGCATCGGAAACGGCATCTCGCTGATCCTGACCGCCGGCATCGTGGCCCGCATGCCTGACGCGGTCGGCTGGGTTGTCAAGAGCTTCACGCCGTCGATCCAGTCGGGTCCGGGCGAACTCAACCCCGTCGGCCTGATCCTGCTCATCGGCGGATTCCTGATCGTCGTCGCTGGCGCGGTCATCATCACCGTCGCCCAGCGCCGCATCCCGATCCAGCAGGCGAAGCACACCCGCGGTCGCCGCGTGTTCGGTGGTCAGCGCCAGTACCTGCCGCTGCGACTCAACCACGCCGGCGTCATGCCGATCGTGTTCGCGAGCTCGCTGATGATCTTCCCGTCCGCCGTCTTCGGCTGGATGGCGAGCCGCGCCGCCGCCGGCGGTGCTGACACGGCCTCTTGGTGGAAGACCACCACGAGCTTCCTCGAGATCAACAGCCGTCCGGGCATGTTCCCGTATGTCCTGCTCGAGATCGCCCTGATCTTCTTCTTCAGCTACTTCTGGACCACCGTCCAGTTCAGCCCCGAGGAGATGTCGAAGCAGCTCAAGCAGAGCGGCGCATTCATCCCTGGCTATCGCCCGGGTCCGCGCACCGCCGAGTACCTCGAGACCGTGATGGAGCGCATCACCTATGTCGGCGGTGGCTTCCTCGCCGCGATCGCGCTCATCCCGACCGTGGTGAGCTTCAACATGGGCATTCCGATGAATGTGTCGCAGTTCCTCGGCGGCACCGGCCTTCTCATCGTGGTGAGCGTCGGCCTCGACCTCATCCAGCGCATCGAGGCCAACCTCCTCATGCGCAACTACTCGGGATTCCTCGCCTCTGGCTCCAACGACCAGAAGGCACCGCGTGTCCGGAGCCGGCAAGGCTAAATCCAATGCCGGCCGCAGCGACCACCGCATCCGCGCCAAGCGCAAACCCGACCCGCGACCTCCGAGATGGAGACCGCGGGTCGTGCGCTGTCCGCATGGAGCGAGCGGTGCGGTCGTCGCGAAGCGTCGCGCTGCGGTCGTCGGCCGAGATCGATTCGATTCGCGCGGCGGGCGCGCTCGCCGCTGCTGCGCTCGATGCCGCGCGCGGGGCATGCGTCGCGGGTGCGATGGGCATCGACATCGATCGCTCGGCGGAGAAGGCGATTCGGCAGGGGGGCGGCGAGCCGCTCTTCCTCGGATACCGCGGTTCGTCGGCGCGCGCCGGTGGAGCCGAGCGTCCGCCGTATCCCGCGAGCACCTGCGTGAGCGTGAACGAGGAGCTCGTGCACGGCGTGCCTGGCACGCGCATGATCCGCAACGGCGACCTCGTCGCGATCGATGTCGGGGTGCTGCTTGACGGCTGGTGCGCCGACACGGCCACGACCGTCGCGGTCGGACAGGTTGCGGCCGAGCGCCGCGCGATGCTTGATTGCGCGGAGCGCATGCTCGCCCACGCAATCGGCGCGATCGTGCCGGGCCGTCGCTGGAGCAGCATCGTCGCCGAGCTCGAGTCGATCGCCGAGCGCGCCGGATACGCGATCGCCGCTGATTTCGTGGGTCACGGCATCGGCCGCTCGCTGCATGAGGCGCCGCAGGTTCCGTGCACGCTCAGCAAGGCGTTCCTGGAGCACAACGATTTCACGCTGCGCCCCGGCATGGTGCTCGCGATCGAGCCGATGCTCGTCCTCGAGGCGCCGCGCCGCGTCGGCGATGACTCGCGTCTCGTGAATCCTGCGTGCCGACTCGCCGCCGATGGCTGGACCGTCACCATCGACTCCGAGGCGCCGAGCTGCCATGTCGAGCACACGGTCGTTGTCACTCGCGACGGCGC
>CAIXEV010000269.1 GCA_903918555.1 uncultured bacterium
CGGTCGCGGTGGTGGTGCCGTCGCCGGCGTCGTCAGAGGTCTTCGACGCGGCTTCCTTCACGAGCTTGGCGCCCATGTTCTCGACCTTGTTGCGGAGCTCGATCTCCTCGGCGACCGAAACGCCGTCCTTGGTGACGGTCGGTCCGCCCCAGCTCTTGTCGAGCACGGCGTTGCGGCCGCGCGGACCAAGGGTGCTCTTGACGGCGGCGGCGAGCTTCTCGACGCCTGCGAGGAGGCTCTTGCGGGCCTCGTTCTCGAACGAAAGTTCCTTGACGGCCATCGTGGTCGTTCTCCGAATCTCGTGACTTCACTTCTCGTTATGCGCGGGGGCGCCGACGGGTCGGGCAGCCTCCGCGCGGACTCAACGCGGTACCCCGGCATCTGCCGAGGGGTGGCTCCACATACAAAGGCTGTACCAACACGCGGGGCGCGGGCGTGGGGGCGGCACGGGACGCGGCGCGGGTGGAAATCGACTCTAAGAGCCTTGCGGAAATGCACTTAGAAAGGCCGCGCTCGGCGTCGCTCCCGCCCCTCAGTCTGACAAGTCGGTCGGCGCTGCGAACGCTGCTGCCGTATTGGCAGACGGCCGCGGGGGGCCGAGGCAGCGGGTCACGCCGAGTGGTTCGAACCCGAGTCGCTCGTCCCGAGCACCTCCGACAGGGTCGGCTCCGGGTTGAGGACCGACCGCAGGATCCAGTAGGCGTTGGTCGCGAGGTAGCCAAGGCCGATGAGAACGAGCGCGGCGCTGGCGGCGGCGACGAGGCGCAGCAGCGCCACCGTCGTCTCATTCGAGCTGTCCTGCGCGGCGAACTCGGCGCAGGCCGAGGCAACGCCCGCGATGCCGAGCGCGAGGAGCAGCTCGTCGACCCGCTGCTTGGCCGTCTCGCGGTCGCGGTAGACGCGCGAGCGCGGGCCGAGTTCACGGAGCAGCGGGCTGAGGGCGAGGAGCACCATCCCGGCGGGAAGCGCGGTCGCGGTGAGGCCGATGGCGTTCGGGGTGGCAACCGACAGGGCGAGCCAGAGCGCGAACCCGACGCAGCCGAGCACGCGGATCCGCAGGACGCGGCGTTCGTCGCGACGCGGAAGGACGAAGGTCAGCGCGATGAGTCCGGTCGCGGCCCCGGCGAGTCCCACGATGTGCAGCACGGCGGCGGTCTTGTCGAGGAGCAGCGGAAGCCCCCTCGCGGCCGTGGCGGCCAGTTCCGCGGCGGCGGCGCTTGCGGCGAACTCCGGCAAGCGCGCGCTGCCCGCGAGTGCGCCGGCCGTCGCGAGAAACAGCGCCCAAGCCACGCGGCGCGCATCGGGCGCGGGCGCGCGGTCGGTCGCGGTGAGGTCGAGGTTGCTCGCGAGCGATGCGACGATGTCGCGCCCGCATTCCGGGCACGCCCCGCGCGCGGACAGGCCCTCGAGGTCGTATCCGCACTGGATGCACCGAAGGGGGCGGCGGATGACGGGCTCGGACATCACCAGCAGTGTGGCGCTCAAAACCGCCGAAGGCAACCCGAAAGTCCAAAGCGCGGCGCTTCGAGGCGAGAAACGGGAGGAATCAGGGCAGTCGGTACACTCACGCCATGCAAGATCGCATTGCCGCGCTGCGAGGCAACATCGTCTCGGTCTACATGGGAAACGCCCAGGCGGTCGACCGATTGATCGTGTGCCTGCTCGCGCGCGGCCACGCGCTGATCGAGGATGTCCCCGGCGTCGGCAAGACGGTGCTCGCGAACGCGCTCGCGCGGTCGGTGCGCTGCAGCTTCAACCGCATCCAGTGCACGCCGGACCTGCTGCCCTCCGATGTGACGGGCACGAGCATCTACCGCCAGCAGTCGGGCACCTTCGAGTTCCGCAAGGGACCGATCTTCGCGAATGTCGTGCTCGCCGACGAGATCAACCGCACGACGCCCCGCACGCAGGCCGCGATGCTCGAGGCGATGTCGGACGGCACCGTGTCGGCCGAGGGCGAGGTTCACTTCCTCCCGCAGCCGTTCCTCGTGGTCGCGACGCAGAATCCGTACGAATTCGAGGGAACCTACTTCCTCCCCGAGAACCAGCTCGACCGCTTCCTGATGCGGATCTCGCTTGGATATCCCTCGCCCGACGACGAATCGCGCATCCTGCAGAAGCAGCCGGCGCGCACCGCGCTGCCCGACCTCACGCCCGTGATGGACGCCGAGGAAGTGCTCGCGATCCAGCGCAAGGTCGACGAGGTGAAGCTCGCGCAGGAGCTCGTCGACTACATCATCGCCATCGCGACCGCCACGCGGAACAGCGAGGACCTGCAGGTCGGCGTGTCGCCGCGCGGCGCGCTCGCGCTTGCCGCCGCGGCGCGGGCGACCGCGTTCATCACGGGCCGCGACTACTGCGTGCCCGACGACATCGTGTCGAATGTGCTCGCGGTGTGCGCGCACCGCGTCATCAGCCGCACCTACATGCACCAGGGCGACACCCTCACCACGCGGCGCATCATGCAGCGCGTGCTCGAGGCGGTGCCGAGCCCGGTCTGAGCGCAGCCGAGGGAGTTCACGCACGATGAAGCGCGCCGTCGTTCTTCTCTCAGGTGGCCTCGACAGCGCGGCCGTGCTCGCGTGGATGCGTCGCGAAGGCTACGCGTGCCACGCGCTCAGCTTCCGCTACGGACAGCGGCACGGCGTCGAGCTTGCGCGCGCCGAGGAACTCGCGCGCGCGCTCGGCGCGGTCGAGCACAAGACCACCGAGATCGACCTGCGCGCGTTCGGCGGCAGCGCGCTGACCGCGGACATCGCGGTGCCGAAGGACCGCGCCGAAGGCGAGATCGCGCACGGCGTTCCGATCACCTATGTGCCCGCGCGCAACACGATCTTCCTCGCGTTTGCGCTGGCGTACGCCGAGACGATTGGCTCGAGCGACCTCGCGATCGGCGTGAACGCGATCGACTACTCGGGCTACCCCGACTGCCGCCCCGAGTTCATCGCCGCGTTCGAGCGCCTCGCGAACCTCGCGACCGCCTCCGCGACCGAGGAAGGCGCGCGCTTCAAGATCCACACGCCGCTCCAGCACCTGACGAAAGCGGGCATCGTGAAGCTCGCGCTCGAACTCGGCGTTCCCGTCGGCCGCACGCTCTCGTGCTACGACCCGCTGCC
>CAIXEV010000270.1 GCA_903918555.1 uncultured bacterium
CCGCGTCGCGGCGCGCATCGCGCTCGGCCGGCGGCGTCTGCGCGCCACCCGATGCGGCCTGCGCCTGCTGTTCGGCGGCCTGCTTCCCTTCATTCTTGGAAGACTGACCCGCGGCCGCCGAGCCAAGACCGGCTGCGATCGCGACGCTGAGAACGAGAAGGTTGTTGCGCATGGCCTTTCCAGTCGGGTCCACGGAGCGTCGTCCGAGGAGCATCGTCAGTGGGTTGCAAGGGAGCGTGACGCGCCCGGTCGCGCGCATCAGCGCTGCGCCGAGGTGCGCTGCACGACCGACGCGAGTTCCTGCGAGAGATCGTCGTAGGTCAGGTCGGAGCCGTCAAGAAGCGCGCCCGTCGAGAAGAGCGGCTCGAGTTCGTCGTTGAACGCGCCGTTGGGCGGCGCGAAGCCAGCGAGGGCGCCGGCGCTGCGGTCGGCGAGGGCGACGATCACGGCGCCGGCGGGACGCGAGACGGTGACTGCGGAAATCGAGCCCTCCAGCGCAGTGTCAAAGTGCTCGACCGCGACCATCGCGTTCGCGTCGGACGCGCCGCGCGACGCGGGACCCCGCGGTGCTTCCGGCGTGACGACGGGCGCCGTCTCCGGCCCCGTCGCGAGCTCGCCGCCCTTCGGCACGGATCCACCGCGCGACGAGATCGCGATCGCGATCACCGCACCGAGGCCCGCCACCGCGGCGATGGCAGCCGCGAGCCGCAGGAATGGCCGCGACGCCGAGCCCGCAGGCGTGATTCGGCCCACGACCGGCGAGACCGGGTCGAGCCCGAGCGGGCGCTGCAGGTCGCTCGCCGCGAAGATCCGCGCGAGCGCGTCGTCGCCGAGCCGGTTGCGCTCATGCGCGCCGCGCTCGTCGAGGAGCCGAGCCACGCCGCGGAGTTCACGCGGGGTCGCGGGGTCGTTCGCATGCCCGTTCCCACGCTCTGGGTCCGGTCCTGCGGGGTTGTTCGGTCGTCGGTCGTTCATGTGAGTTGCTCCGGCTCCGTGTGCCGAGGCGTCGATTGAAGAACGCCTCTTTCGCTGAGCGATTGCGAGGCGCGCCACGAATCGGCCCCGACGGGCTTCGGGCACACCCGAGAATCGCGTGGTCCTGCGCGAGGCATCAGCGCTCGCCCTCTTCCTGATCGATGTCGAGTCCTGCGACGCCCATCTCCTCGAGAAGCACCCGGAGCTTGCGCAGCGCGCGGTGGTGCCGCGCCAGCAAGGTGCCGAGCGGCTCTTCGAAATAGTCTGATAACGCGCGGAAGCTCATCCCGCCCGTGTGCCTGAGCTCGATGATCTCGCGATCTCCCTCCGAGAGGCGGTCCATCGCGGCCCGCAGCTTCGCGTGAATCTCGAGTTCGGCCGCCGTGGTCCGGTGCCCCGCGCGGGCGGGCACTTCCCGCATGGGAGCGTCGTCGGTCGGCCGCGCCTGGCGCGCCCGGCGCCGCATCTCGTCGCGCAGGCGGTTGACCGCGATGCGGAACAGCCACGGCTCGAACCGCCCCGACTCGACATAGTCGACGAGCTTCACCGCCACCGTGCAGAACGCCGACTGCGTGATCTCCTCGGCGAGGCCGTCATCGCGGCACTGGGAGACGAGAAGGCCGTGCACGCGCGGCGCGTAGGTCGACACGATCGCGCGCCACGCCTCGGCGTCGCCGCGCGCGGCCTTCGCAAGCAGCGCCTCCGAGACGCGGTCGCGCGCGGAGTCGTGTGAACCGGGCTCGGTCATCAATCCGCAGCGTAACGCCACCGCCGCGAGGCCATTGCCTGAGCGTCAGACGGGGAAGTCGTCCGCCGGCTCGGCGGCCGCGCGCGGACGCGTCGGCGCGATCGCGCGGCGCGGCCCGTCGTCGCGGCCCGACCGGACCTCGGGCGCGTTGCCGTAGGCGAGGTTCTTGAACCGCGTGGTGTTCCCGTCCCAGACGAGGTTGACCGTTCCCGTCGGGCCGTTGCGCTGCTTGGCGAGGATGACCTCGGCGGTGCCCACCCTGTCGGGGTTCTCGTCGGCCCAGTTCGGATCGCTCTTGTGATAGTACTCCTCGCGGTGAAGCATCATCACCACGTCGGCGTCCTGCTCGATCGAGCCTGACTCGCGCAGGTCGCTCATGCGGGGCCGATGGCCTTCGCGCTGCTCGGCGGCGCGGTTCAGCTGCGAGAGGCAGAGGACCGGCACATCGAGCTCGCGCGCCATCGCCTTGATGCCGCGCGAGATCTGGCTCACCGCGAGCTGGCGGCTCTCGACGCGCGTGCCCGAGCTCATCAGCTGCAGGTAGTCTATCGCGATGAAGCCGATGCCGTGGCGCTCCTTCAGGCGGCGCGCCTTCGAGCGCATCGCCAGGAGCGACAGGCCCGGCGTGTCGTCGATGAAGATCGGCAGCTTCGAGATCTCGCCGCACGCCGTGAGCAGCCGCGAGTAGTCGTCGCTGCCGAGCATGTGCTTGCGCATCTTCTGGCTGTCGATGCGGCCGAGCGCGCACAGCATGCGCTGGATCAGCTGCTGCTTGCCCATCTCGAGGCTGAACATCACGCTCGGCACGCCGTGCTGCGCCACCTGCTCGAGCAGGTTCAGCGCGAGCGCGGTCTTGCCCATCGACGGGCGCGCCGCGAGGATCAGCATCTCGCCCCGCTGGAAGCCGTTCGACATCTCGTCGAGCTCGTGGAAGCCCGTGCGGACGCCCATGAAGCCCTTGCCCTCGCTCTCCTCGATCATCCGCATCGTCTCGTTGACGAGCTCGTTCGCGGTCGCGACCGTGCCGCCTTCGCGCTTCTGCGCGATGCGGAAGATCTTCTGCTCGGCGCTCTCGAGCACGCTCTGCGCGGGCACGCGCGACGCGTGCGCCTCCTCGAGGATCTCGCCCGCCGCGCCGATCAGCTCGCGGATCGTGGCCTTCTCGCGCACCACGCGCGCCCAGTGCACGGCGTTCGCGGCGCTCGGCACGCCTTCGGCGAGCTGCACGATGTAGTCGAGTCCGCCCACCGCCTCGACGAGTCCGCGGTCGACGAGCAGCTGGTTGAGAAGCACGATGTCGACCGTCGCGTGGCGGTCGTAGAGCTCGATGATCGCGTCGTAGATGCGGCCGTTGCGCGGCGAGGAGAAGTCGTCTCCGCTGCGCACCACCGTCACCACATCGCCGACCACCTTCGGATCCCAGATGATCGCGCCGAGGAGGCCCATCTCGGCCTCGATCGCCACGGGCGGCTCCGCGCCGAACAGCGCGGCGATGTCGCGGCGCTGCGACTCGTTCGGGCCCGACGCGCGCTCGCGCTTGAACCCGCGCCGCCGCCCGCCGCCCTCGCCGTCGCCAGACATGCCCGCCGACGCGGACTGCTGCATCGAATGCTGCATGGAATCTTCGTTCACGGGGCGGAGCGTATCCACTCGGCCGACCGCGTGGAGAAATGCGACGCCCTCCGCCGGGAGGCGTCAGTTTTTCCACCGCTCGACCGACGGGAACGACCGCGGATCAGTCTTCGGCGAGCGCGCCCTCGCGGGCGACGACGCCGTTGGTCTCGAGCGACTGCTGCATGAGACGGCCGACCTTGAAGCGCACGCTCTTGCGCGGCGGGACCGTCACGCGCTCGAGGGTCTTGGGATTCTGCGCGACGCGACCCGCGCGCTCGCGGATCTCGAAGACACCGAAGTCACGGAACTCGAGACGGTTGCCCTTCGAGAGTTCATCGATCACATGCTCGAGGAAACTCTGCACCGCGCGGCGCACATCTGCGCGCGGCAGGTTGGTTTCCTGTGCAACGCGCTCGATCAAATCCTTCTTCGTGGTGGTTGCCATCTCTGTCCTCACGCGGTCCGAGACCGGAATAGTTTGCTTGGTGAGACCGATCCACCGAGTATGCGACCTCGGGGCGCCCGAAGTCAAGCGTCTGCATGAGTTTGCGTCAGGAGAGTTGGAATCAACGCTCTCGGACTCTCCGCACGCCCTCGCAGGCGCTCCGGATCGCCCACTCGGCGCAATCCGCACAGATCCTCCTTGCGATTCGCAGGCCGCGTGACACCCTTCCAGAGAGGCAACTCTGGAGATCTGATGTGGAGAAACTGATGATTGTGACCCGAGTTCTCGGGCTAGCCGCCTTCGCGTTGCTCGCGGGATGCGGTGGCTCGCCGCGGATGGAGTTCGTTGACCGAGCTCCGCTGCGGCCGTCCCTCGTCATGGGCGCGGCGAGCGCGGACTCGAACATGTTCGCAAGCCGCTCCGATGGCCGGCTCGGCGCGGCGGCGGAGAGCTACCGACGCGTCTCGGAGGATGCGACGGTGTTCGTCTACGACCGCCAGCAGTCGACCAACGGCCGCCCCAACAACCTCTACTGGTCGGTCACGCGGACGAACGAGCGCCTCGAGCGCTGACGCACGCGGCGAGCGCAGCGCGCACGCGCTCCTCGCCTTCGACGAACGCGACCTCGAGCTCGGGAACGACGACCGCCGCTGCGGGCGCGCGATCGAGCTTCACGAAGTCCTTCCGCGAGGTCACCACGCACTCCGCGCCCGCGCGCTGCGCGGCGGCGTCGAGCTCCGAGGCGGCGAACGCGCGGTGGTCGGGCTTCTCGAGCCGCGCCACGATGCGCGCGCCCGCGCGCTCGACCATCGCGTGAAAGTGGGCGGGATTCCCGAGCGCGCACGCGCTCGCCACGCGCTTCCCGGCGAGAAACGCGACCGGCTCCGTTCGCGTCGCGCCTGCGACGGAGACCGCGAGCGAGCGCCAGCGATGGACGCACGCCGCGTCGTGCGCCCGGCCACGCGCGCGCGCGACGAGTCCGGCGGCGCGCGCGCGATCCGCGGCGTCGTCGGCCTTGGTCAGCACCACGAGCGACGCACGCGCGATGTTGCGCGCAGGCTCGCGCAGCCATCCGTTGGGAAGCAGGTCGCCGTCGAGCGCGGGGCGCGTCGCGTCGACGAGCACGATGTCGAGGTCGCGCGCGAGCTGGCGGTGCTGGAATCCGTCGTCGAGCACGACGACGCAGCGCGCGAGTTCCTCCGGCGCGATCCGCGACAGCTCCGCGTGCAGGGCGCGCGTTCGATCAGGATCCACCACGCGCCGCGCTTCCGGCGCCGTCGTCGCGTACTCGAGCGCCTCGTCGGAGTCGCCGGGATGGTCGGCGCCGTAGCCGCGCATCGCGATCACGGGCCGGACACCGTCGCGAGCGAGCTCTGCGCACACCCACGCGACGAACGGGCTCTTGCCCGTCCCGCCCGCCGTGAGATTGCCGATCGACATCACCGGGACACGCGCGCCCGCCACCTCGAGCCGCCGCACGCCGGCGCCGCGGTCGAGGCGCGCGTTGCGCCACGCGACGCCCGCGCCGTAGCAGCGCGCCATGAGAAAGGTCGCGGGCGCGAGCCAGCGCGGAAGCGGCCCGCGCGCGTCAGCCATTCCCAGGCTCCCCGTGCTCGCCGGAACGCTTTCCACCGAGCGTCTCGCGCCGCAGCGAGCGGAACTCGCGCACGCCGCCGTGCGTGACGAGCAACACATCGATCACCGCGAGCAAGAGGCACGCGACGAGGACGAAGAGCACGCTCGACCACGCGACCGCGAACGCGACCCGGTCCTCGTGCGGATGGGCGAAGGTCAGCGCGCGCACGAGCGGCGCGAGTCCGGCGAGCGCGAGCACCACCGACGCGCGTCGCAGCCATCGCCGGCCGCGCGGAACATCGCCGCGACCGAGGCGGACGAAGTACCAGACGAGGACCGCGGCCAGCGCGACGGCCACCGGCACGGAGATCCACCACGGCACCATGAACCACGGGCCGAGTTCGCGACCGGCAAGCGCCGGGTCGATGCTCGCGGGCTCGTCGGCCATCACGCGGCGCCTCCGAGCGACTCGCGCAGGATCGGCGCGATCTGCGCGACGGGGAGCCCCACCACCGCATCCGGGTCGCCCTCGCAACGCACGGGCCAGCCGCGCGCCACCACCTCGGTCAGGTTGTAGCCGCCGGCCTTGCCCTTCCATCGCCCCTCGGACAGGAAGCGCTCGAAGTCGTCCGTCGGCAGCACGCCGAGATCGACCTCCGCGCGCGCGAGCCCGAGCCGCACGCCGTCCTGAGGCGAGAGCAGGCACCAGCCCGTCAGCACGCCGTGCCGCCGCGCCGCGAGCGAACCGATCATCTCGCGCGCATGGCGCTCGTCGACCGGCTTCCCGAGGATGTCGCCGTCGCGCTCGCAGACCGTGTCGGCCGCGAGGATCCACGCAGGCTCCGCGCCGCGGCGCCGACGCTGCGACGCGACGCGCCGGGCCTTGAAGTACGCAAGCGATGTCGCGGTCACGGCGGCCCCGACATCGCCGAGCACGAGCGAGCTGTCGTCGATGTCGGCCGCCTCCACCTCGGGCGCGAAGCCCGCGGCGTGCAGGAGCTCGAGCCGCCGCGGCGAGCCGCTCGCAAGAACGAGCATCGAGGCGCGCCCCGCGGCCAAGCCGCTGGAGGCGACGGAGACCTGCCCCGGTCGGTGATGTGGCGAACCCTCCGCCATGCGGCGCAGGATACGGCCTCGCGTCAGGAGAGCGCGCCGACCCGAGATATTGGTCGGAACCGCGTGAACCGGGCGGCGTATCTCAGTTTGGGTTGAAATCGGTTTGACAAGTCCAAGCGGTTGGGTGAACCTGTGGGACGCTCGATCCGATATCCCAACAGCGCGATCGCGCGGACTTCCTGCGAAGTGCGGCGTGCTGCGTAGGAACCTTCGGGAGGGGCTGCGAGGCCTGCGGCGAACGCAGGCCCGCGCATGCGGCAGAGGACGCGACCGGCGACCACGACAGGCGACCGCGACAGAGGATCACAAGTGATACCCGTGCCAGGCAAGCAACCCCAGAACCCGTCGGACCAACCGCCGCCGCTTCGGCTCGCGGAGGATGGCGACGCTTCGGGCGCGTCCGCGGCACCGGCGCAGAATCCAAACGACGCCTCGCGCGCCAGCGCCACGGCCAACGAGACCTCGCGCAGCGGCTCGAGCCTCGACACGATGCTCGGCAAGATCGTCGTCGAGCGCGGCCTGATGTCGCCCGACGAACTCGAGCAGTGCAGCTCGCAGCTGCGCGCCAAGCGCGACGGCGTCTCGCTCACCCTCGCCGATGTCCTCGTCGAGCGCGAGTTCATCACCCGCAAGCAGCTCGACCGCTTCCGCTTCGACATCGAGGCCGTCAAGACCAGCCAGCAGATCCCGGGCTACCGCATCATCCGCAAGCTCGGCGCGGGCGCGATGGCGACGGTGTTCCTCGCCAAGCAGATCTCGCTCGACCGCCTCGTCGCGATCAAGGTCCTTCCCAAGAAGTTCTCGTCGAACCCGAACTTCATCGAGCGCTTCTACAAGGAAGGCCGCGCGGCCGCCAAGCTCAACCACAACAACATCGTCGCGGCCTACGACGTCGGCCAGGCTGGCGAGCACCACTACTTCGTCATGGAGTATGTGGACGGCGACACCGTCTACGACCGCATCGTCGCGCGCAAGCGCGTGCCCGAGCGCGAGGCGCTCGAGATCATCCGCCAGGTCGCCGCGGCGCTGCAGCACGCGCACGAGATGGGCTTCGTCCACCGCGACATCAAGCCGAAGAACATCATGATGACGACCTCCGGCACCGCGAAGCTGGCCGACCTCGGCCTCGCGCGCGGCATCTCCGACAAGGAGGCCGCCGAGGCGGAGTCGGGCCGCGCGTTCGGCACGCCCTACTACATCGCTCCCGAGCAGATCCGCGGCTCGGTCGACATCGGCCCGCCGGCCGACATCTACGGCCTCGGCGCGACCTTCTACCACATGGTCACCGGCAAGGTCCCCTTCGAGGGAACCACGCCGTCGCAGGTGATGCACAAGCACCTGAAGGCGCCGCTCGTGCCGCCCGACCACCTCAATCCGCAGATCTCAGGAGGCGTCGCGCTCATCATCGAGACGATGCTGAAGAAGGATGCGCGCGAGCGGTACCAGAACGCGAAGCAGTTGCTGCGCGACCTCGATCTCGTGCTCGCCGGGCAGGATCCCGAGTTCGCGAAACCGCATGTCGACCTCTCGACCATCGCCACCGCCGTCAACGGCGCGTCGGCGCAGCCCGCCGCCGTGGTCCGCAAGGAGTCGAGCGGCGTCCTCGCCAACCCGCTCATGGTCGCGCTCATCGTGATCGCGACCCTCAGCGTGGTCGCGAACATCCTGCTGGGAATCCTGCTGGTCTCGGGCTGACCGCGCGCGGGCGGCTCGCCCAGGCTCGCATCACGCCTCGGCGTGAATCTCGGCGTGAATCTCGGCGTGAATCTCGGCGAGAACCTCGACGGGAACCTAGACCAGAACCTCGACCAGAACCTCGACCTCGACCGTCGCGTCGAGCGGCAGCGCGTTGGTGCCGACCGCGGCGCGCGCATGGCGTCCAGCCTCGCCGAACACTTCCTGCATGAACTCGCTCGCGCCGTTGGCGACCTTCGGCTGACCGTCGAAGCGGTCGTCCGACTGCACGAACACGCCGAGGCGCACGATGCGCTTGACCTTCGAGAGGTCGCCGCCGAGCTGGTCGGCGATCACCGCGAGCGCGTTCAGCGCGCACTGCTTCGCGGCCTTCTGCGCGTCCTCGATCGAGACCTTCGACGGCACCGGACCGGTCGCGAGCAGCGCGCCGCTCGACATCGGCAGCTGGCCCGACACGAAGATGAGGTTGCCCGAGCGCACCGCCGGCACATACGCGGCGACCGGCTTCGGGGCTGCGGGAAGGATGAGGCCAAGTCGGGCGAGCGCTTCGTGCGGATTCGACATGAGTGAGCAGTCCCGTGATCGGAGGCGGTCTTCAGAGTTGAAGCGCGCGCACTGTACCGACCGTCGAAGTGGACTTCGCGCCGCGATCGCGTCGCGAGGAATTTCCTGCATCCGCGCGCAACCGTCCGCGTATAGGCCGCCGACCCTGGCCGTCGCGGATGTGCATTGGCTGAGCGAGGCGTTCGCGCCGAGTTCAACCGAACCCCGTCCTTCATTCGCGTCATGGACGCCGCCCACGCGGCGTCGGACCGCGACCGCCGACAACCCGAACCGTGCATCGACGCGTCAGGCGTCGGGGACTTTCCCATGCATGCATCGCGGTGTTGTCGCGCCCACGCCTCGGCGCTGACCGCTCTCCAATCCATGCCCCCGGCCTGCGCCGTCGACGCACCACGGCCCTGAGGAGCCGCTCACGCAGCTGAACGCCAGCCGCGCGGTGGTCTCCATGGTCGGATCCCGGCTCCGCCGTGCGCCTCGGGCGCACCGCGCGCGAGCCGCCCCACGCCCACAACCAGCCTTCATTCGGCGCTCGTCTTTCAGCGCCGGTTCATCCCCGTTCCCGCGGCGAACCCGCGGGAGCACAACCCCTCAGGAGGTCCATATGGACTGCATGTTCGCGCACCGCAATTCCCGTCCGCACCCCGATCCGTCCGCGAGCGTTCCGCCTCGGCCTGCATGGCGGCGCGGCTTCACGCTGGTCGAGCTCCTCGTCGTCGTCGCGATCATCGCGCTCCTCATCAGCCTGCTGCTTCCTGCGCTCGGCCGGGCGCAGCGGGCCGCGAAGACCCTCAACGACGCCGCCAACATCTCGCAGATCCACAAGGGCTTCCTCAGCCATGCGAACTCGGACCCGAAAGGACGCCTGCCCACGCCGGGGCTCGTCAGCCGCCTCCCCGTCCCAGGCGCGGGCCCGGGCGGGGCGACTGCAACGGTTCCGGGCCAGGGCGAGGAGGACATCTCGAAGAACAACACCGCCAGCCTCTACAGCTCGATGATCGCGGCCAACTTCGTCACGCCGGAGATCCTCTATTCGCCGGTCGAGGAGAACCCGATCGTCCGCCAGATGACGAACTACAACTTCCAGGCGTACAACCCGGCCGCACCCGCGCCGACCTTCTGGGATCCCGGCTTCTACGCCAACATCCATCTCGCCCCCGGCGCGGGCGCCAGCGCCGTCTGCCACACCAGCTACGCCCACCTCGCGCTGATCGGCGACCGCAAGAAGCTCTACTGGACCAACAGGGCCGGCAGCACCCGACCCATCCTCGGCAACCGCGGCACGCACCGCGGCGCGTTCAGCGGCGACAACTACCGCCTCAGCTACACGCTGCTCTTCCACGACCCGAAGGACACCTGGGAGGGCAACATCTGCTTCGGCGACAACCATGTGAACCTTGAGAAGAGCGTGATCCCCGACACCGTGCAGTTCGAGTGCGGCTCGATCAACCTCAAGAAGGACAACATCTACACCTACGACGACTTCAACTCGGGCGGCTGCAAGGGCATGGTCGAGGGCGACACCTGGCTGTGCATCGGAATCGGGCAGCCCATCCCGAGCTTCTACACCTGCGCCCCCGAGCGACTGACCAACGGCGCGCTGCCCGCTCCTTGAGGCAGGAAGCATCCCCGAGGAAACCAGAAACTCTCTCTCGACCCGCCCGTCGGTCTCTCGGAAGCCCCGAGAGGCCGGCGAGGCGGGGTTTGATCAGCTCAAATGAGTCTCTACGACGGCAACGAAGCCCTAAGTCGAGTGCGATGCGGTTGTTGCGGGCGACCGAGGGCTCCATCGACTCCGGCTCCACCTCGCTGCTCCAGACCGCGCCAGTTCTGCGCCCGGTACAGCCGCCCGAATGTCCGATCACAATCCTCGAATTCGCAACCAACGGGAACTTGACACACCACACCCGCGTATTACCCTGCACATGCTAGATGACGGTTGCGGACATTCCGAAGTCGAGCGATTGCTCTTCCTTCACCTGTCCTGATTCCTTTCTTTGTCGGCCCCCGACGCGTCTCCCCGCAACCGCCGACAACCTGAATCACGCGCTCCCGCGAGCTGTGCAGCGGACGGCGTTTCGTCTCTCCCGAGGCGCTGCGTTTCCAGCGGTTTCCGCTCGATTCCGCGTGCGCCCGCTGGAGGGTTCAGCGTCGGGAATCCGGATGGACCAAACCATCAGCCTCCTGACGCATCCGCCTGGCGGTCGCTCCTGCGACATGGCCGAGGCGGAGGGTGCTCACGCTCCCGAGCCCGACCCACGCGCCCACGCCGGGTCGAGACCTTCGCCGCGGAAGTTCGCACTTCGCCCGGTCGCGCCCCCCACCCCCTGTGCCGTTATCGGTGCCTCATCTTTGGGCCCCGTTTCATTCCCGCAAGTGATGACCAACTCTGGTTCATCAATCCTCAGTTCCGTCCTATAGGAGACCTGACCCATGAATCGCAACAAGAGCGGATTCACCCTCGTCGAGCTGCTCGTCGTGGTCGCAATCATCGCCCTCCTCATCGGCCTGCTGCTGCCGGCCCTCGGCCGCGCCCAGCGCGCCGCGAAGACCCTCAACGACGCTGCCAACATCGGGCAGATCCACAAGGGCTTCCTCACCTACTCGAACGCCGACCCCAAGGGCTACCTCCCGCTCCCCGGCCTCATCCGCCGCGCTGCGGTCCCAGGCGTCGGCCCAGGCGGCGCCGCGGCCTTCGTCCCGGGCCAGGGTGAAGAGCAGCAGAACCAGAACAACTCGGCGAACCTCTACAGCGCGATGATCGCCAAGAACTTCGTCACCCCGGATGTCCTCTTCTCGCCCGTCGAGGAGAACCCCGTCGTCCGTCAGATGACGAACTACAACTTCCAGGCCTACAACCCGGCCGGCACCGGCGACGCCTTCGGCCCCCTCCACTGGGATCCGGGATTCCGCGCCAACATCCACCTCACCAACGACGGCACCGCCAACGGCGTCAGCAACACCAGCTACGCGCACCTCGCGCTGATCGGTGACCGCAAGAAGCTCTACTGGACCAACAAGGCCAGCAGCAACCGTCCGGTCATGGGCAACCGCGGCACGCACAACGGCGCGTTCAGCGGCGACAACTACCGCCTCAGCTACTCGCTGCTCTTCCACGATCCGAAGGACACCTGGGAAGGCAACATCTGCTACGGCGACAACCACGTGAGCCTCGAGAAGAGCATCATTCCTGACACCGTGCAGTTCGAGTGCGGCTCGGTCAACCTGAAGAAGGACAACATCTACACCTTCAGCGATTTCGCCACCGGCGGCTGCAAGGGCGTCCAGGAAGGCGATACCTGGATGTGCATCGGCATCGGCAACCCGACCAACACGGTCTACACCGCTGCCCCCGAGAAGCTCACCACCGGCGCCAACCCCACCTGATCGGTGGCTGGCCGCCGCACCAAAGCGTTTGTTTCATTTCCATTCCCATCATTTCTGGAGAACACTCGTATGCAAAACAGCAAGACCGTGCGCTCGAAGGGCTTCACCCTCATCGAGCTCCTGGTCGTCATGGGCATCATTGCGCTGCTCCTGGCGATCCTCCTCCCCGCGCTGAGCAAGGCGCGCGCGACCACCAAGCGCGTGAAGGACTCGACGCAGCTCCAGCAGGTCCACAAGGGCTGGCTGACCCTCGCCCGCGACAACAACGGCGCGTTCCCGACCCCGGGCCTGTCTGACCGTCTTCCGGTCAACGGCACGAACATCCCGGGCAAGGGCGCTGAGGATGTCACTCAGAACACCCACGCCAACATGTACTCGCTCTGCATCATGCAGAACAGCTTCAGCACGGACATCCTGGTCAGCCCGGCAGAGGTCAGCACCAACGTGCTCGTCCTCGCGAACTACAACTACGACCAGTACAACCCGCTCGGCACCAACGACCAGTTCTGGGATCCGCAGTTCCAGACCCGTCTCGATGTCGGCCAGCTCTCCAACACGAGCTACGGCACGCTGCACCCGCTTGGCGCCCGCAAGAACAAGCAGTGGCGTGATGTGCTCGACTCGAAGTTCGTCGTCCTCGCCAACCGCGGCGTGATCAACGGCAGCCTCCAGCCGACCGACTACCTCGCTTCGAAGACGCTCGCCATCCACGGCGGCGCCAAGGAGTGGGAAGGCAACGTCTGCTTCAACGACGGTCACGTGATCTTCGACAAGAAGTTCCAGCCGGACGGCATCTCGCAGTACACCCAGGGCACCACCACCATTGAAGACAACATCTTCAAGGACGACCCCGAGGCTGCGACCAACGACACCTGGCTGACCATGTGCTACCAGATCACCGGTAGCGGCACGACCTACACCGCCACGCTCACGTGGGACTGATAGACCGGCCTGAAGCGTGAGGGATCAAGTTCCTCGGGAACCGTCCACCACGCCCAACAGCACAGATCGAACCGGACGGCCGACCTCGCGTCGGCCGTCCGTCTTTTTGCAGCGCTTTCCGCGACCCCGCATGGCGTACGATCCGCCCATGTCGCTGTCGCTCGATGGTTCTGGGCTTTCGCCGCATGCGCGGCCGCGCTTGCGGGCAGCACCGCTGCATGGGCGCAGTCCCCGACGGCCGAGCCGATGCGCGCCGTTCCCGCGGGCCGGCAGGCGGGGCGGGTCGCCGTCCTGCCCATCACGGGCCCGATCGACCAGGTCACGCTCTGGTCGCTCGAGCGCCGCATGAAGGCCATGCAGGAGGGCGCGTACGACGCGCTTGTGATCGAACTCGACACGCCCGGCGGCGAGGTCGACGCCACGCTCGACATCTGCCTCCGCCTCAAGAGCGACGCGCCCGCGAACACCGTCGCGTGGATTCACCCGAAGGCCTACAGCGCGGGCACCATCATCGCGCTCGCGTGCCGCGAGATCGTCGTCGCGCCGGGCTCGGTGTTCGGCGACGCAGCGCCGATCTCGGTGATGCCCGGGCTCGGCCTGCAGCCGCTTCCCGCGGCCGAACGCGCCAAGTTCGAGTCGCCCATCCTCGACGAACTCGACGCAGCGGCGGCCAAGCGCGGCGAGGACCAGCGCCTGCTCCAAGCCTTCGTGGTCACCGAGCGCGAGCTGTGGCTGGTCGAGCGCACCTCGGACGGCGCGCGCCGCTTCGCCGACCGCGCGGACCTCGAGCTGCTCGGGCTTGAGCCGCAGCAGAACATCGTGCCGCCGAAGGACCTCGCGGCGCGGCGCCCCGCAACGCCGGGCGAGCTTCCGCTGACGGCGGCCGATCGCGGCGGGTGGCGTGTCCTCGAGACGATCGACAGCAGTTCGCGGCTTCTCGTCGCGCAATCCGACGAGGCGATGCGATGGGGACTCGCGGCCGATGTCGTGAAGGACGATGCGGCGCTTCAGTCGTTCTTCGCCGCGAACTCGATCGTTCGCTTCCCGGAGAGCTGGGCGGAGACGCTCGTCCGCTTCCTCATCTCGTGGCCGATCCGCATCATTCTCATAGGCGTCTTCGTGGTGGCGCTTGTGATCGAAAGCCTGCATCCCGGCGTCGGCATCGCCGGCGGCGTCGCGGCGGCCGCCCTCCTGCTGCTCGTCGGCGCGCCCGCGCTCATCGGCCTCGCGGAGTGGTGGGAGATCCTGCTGGTCCTCGCGGGAATCGTGCTGATCGGCGTCGAGGTCTTCGTGCTTCCGGGCACCGGCTTCGCGGGCATCACGGGCGCGATCTGCGTCCTCGTCGGGCTCGTCGCAAGCTTCACCGGCACCGACCCGACGAGCGCCGCCGAGCGCGGCACGCTCCTCACCGCGTCGAGCACGACCATCGCGGGAGTCTTCGTCGGCGCGATCCTCGCGTGGTTCGCCTCGCGCTGGTTCCGCGAGACGGCGATCTTCCGCCGCGCGGTGCTCGCCACTTCCGTCAACGCCGCGACCGAGCCTCCGCCGCGCGGCGCGCCGACGCTGCCTCCGAACGGAACCCTCTGCATCGCGGACACCGACCTCCGCCCGTCGGGCCGCTGCGACCATCGGGGAGAACTCTTCGACGCGCAGTCGACCGGCGAGTACATTCAGCGCGGAGCGGCCGTCCGCGTCGTCGGCCGCATGGGAACCTCGCTCGTCGTCGAGCGCGCGGATGATTCACAGGTTGCAAAGCCATGAGCGATGAACAGTCCTCGGGAGCGCTCATCGGCTCGATCCTGCTTGGGGTGGCGACCTTCGGCATCTTCGTGATCGAGCTGCTGCTGCCGACCGGAGGGCTCCTCGCGATCCTCTGCATCGCGAGCGCGATCGCGTCGATCGTGCTCGGCTTCATGCACACCCCGACGACGGGCATGGTGCTGCTGGCGCTCTACTCGGTGGCGGCGCCGTTCATGCTGATGATCGGGCTGCGCGTCGCCGCGAAGTCGCCGCTTGGCCGTCGACTCGTCCTCTCCGCCGAGATTCCCGCGCGCACGGGAGCGGAACCCGCGTCCGTGCAATCTCTGCCCGCCGTCGGTGATTCGGGCGAGGCCATCACGCCGCTACGGCCAGCCGGCTTCGCGCGCATCAACGGCCGCCGCATGGACGCGACCGCGGAAGGCGATCTGATCGACGCGGGCACGCCCATCGAGGTCGTCTCCGTCCGCGATGGGCAGGTGCGCGTGCGGCCTCGCCGCGACAACCGCCCTGCTACAGTCTGACCCCCCTGCGGCCCCGCGCCGCCGCTCACGAAGATTCAGAAGGGAAAGCCATGCTCCACCTCCTCGCTCAAGCCACCCCGATAACCGCCGGCGACATCGTGCTGTGGGTCCTGCTCGGCATCGCTGGCCTCATCGGCCTCTTCGTCTTCTTCGTGATGCTCGGTGTCCTGAAGCTGTATGTGCAGGCGCTCTTCAGCGACGCGAAGGTCGCCATGCTCGACCTCGTCATGATGCGTCTGCGCAAGGTTCCGCCCGAGGTCATCGTCCTGAACCGGATCACCGCCAAGAAGGCCGGCATCGACATCCCGACCGATCTCATGGAGGCGCACTACCTCGCACGCGGCAATGTGAGCCGCGTCGTCGCGGCCATGATCGCCGCTGACAAGGCGGGGATCGAGCTTCCGTGGAACGCGGCGACCGGCATCGACCTCGCCGGCCGCGACATCCTCGACGCAGTCCAGACCTCGGTGAACCCGAAGGTGATCGACTGCCCGAGCATCCAGTCGGGCAAGACCACGATCGACGCGGTCGCGAAGGACGGCATCCAGCTGCGCGCGAAGGCCCGTGTGACCGTGCGTACCGCGATCGGCCGACTCGTCGGCGGCGCGACCGAGGAGACCATCATCGCCCGCGTCGGCGAGGGCATCATCTCGACGATCGGTTCCGCCACCGACCACAAGAGCGTGCTCGAGAACCCCGACCGGATCTCGAAGACCGTGCTTGCGAAGGGCCTCGACTCGGGGACGGCGTTCGAGATCCTCTCGATCGACATCGCCGATGTCGATGTCGGCGAGAACATCGGCGCGCAGCTCCAGGCCGCGCAGGCGGAAGCCGACACCAAGCGCTTCCAGGCGCAGGCCGAACAGCGCCGCGCGCTCGCCGTCGCGCTCGAGGCGGAATACCAGGCCGAGGCGCAGAAGAACCGCGCGCTCGTCGTCCTCTCCGAGGCCGATGTGCCAAAGGCGGTTGCCGAGAGCCTTCGCAGCGGCAAGCTCGGTCTGATGGACTACTACCGCATGCAGAACATGATGGCCGACACGCAGATGCGAACCGCCATCGGCGGCGGCCCGCAGCAGAGCTGATTCGCCGGCGAACGAATCGATGCGCACGCTGCATGTCGTCATGCCCGTCTACAACGAGCCTGCGACGCTCGCGGCGGCGGTCGAGCGCGTGGTCACCGCGCCCGTGCCCTCGGGCTGGCAGGTGCGCGCCACGCTCGTCGACGACGGATCCAACGCAGCGACCAAGTCGGCGATCGCGGAGCTCGGCGGGAGGCTCGCGATCACCACGCTCGCGCATCCGACGAACCGCGGCAAGGGCGCCGCGATCCGAACGGGCTTCGCGCATGTGCTCGGCTCCGCGGCCGATGACGACGCGATCCTGATCCAGGACGCCGACCTCGAGTACGACCCCGCTGATTTCCGCGCGCTGCTCGCTCCCCTCGTCGCGGGCGACGCGGACCTCGTGCTCGGCAACCGCTGGGCCATTCCGCCGAAGGGCCTCAAGCGCCTCGCGCATCGGCTCGCGAACGGCTTCCTCACGCTCGCGAGCAACCTCACCACGGGCCTCGAGGTGCACGACATGGAGTGCTGCTTCAAGCTCTTCACCGTGCCCGCGATGCGCCGCGTGATCGGCGACCTCGACGAGGAGCGCTTCGGCATCGAGCCGCAGATCGTCGCCGCGGCCGCGCGGCGCGGACTGCGCGTCCGCGAGGTGCCCGTCTCCTACGCGCCGCGGAGCTTCGAGGAAGGCAAGAAGATCCGCATGAAGGACGGTTTCCGCGTGTTCGTCGTGCTGTGGCGCGAGCGTCGCCGCACGAAGCGGCTCGCGCGCGCGGTACACTCGCGCGCGTGAACGACGCCGTTCCAAGCGAAACGCCGAAACGCCCGTCGCGGCTCAAGATCGCGATGCAGGTCGCCGGGTTCGTCGTCGGATGCGCGCTCGTGGCCTGGTGCGCGCAGCGCGCGTCCGCGAAGGGCGGCGAGGGGCTCGAGAAGCTCTGGAACGCCGATCGATCGCTCGTCGCGCTGCTTCTTCTCTCGACGCTCGGCTCGATCATCTGCTCGGGCTACACCTTCTGGGCGATCGTGCGCCCGATCCGCCGCTTCAGCGTGGTGGAGATGCAGGCGGTCAACCTGATGGCCTCGCTCTTCAACTATGCGCCCGTGCGGCTCGGGCTCTTCCTGCGCTGCGTCTTCCACTGGCGCGTCGAGCGCATGCCCGGCACCGACATCGCGGCGTGGATCGTGGGCGTCGCGATCGTGACGCTCGGCACGCTCGCCTCTGCCATCGCCGCGGGGCTCGTCCAGATTCCCGCCGGCCGCAGCGAACTCGCGCTCGACTGGATGTGGTTCGCGACCTACGCCGCGTGCATCGTCGCGGGCAGCGCGCTCACGCTCTTCGTCTGCCGTTCGCCCGTCTTCCACAAGTTCCTCAAGGGCGGCGAACGCGCGCTCAACGACCCGCGCGCGCTTGCGAGCGGCCTTGCGTTCCGCACCGTCGATGTCGCGATGTGGTCGCTGCGCATGTGGGCGGCCGCGAAGATCGTCGGCGTCTCGCTCAACCCCGCGCAGGCGGCGCTCCTCGCGGGCGTCGCGATCCTCGGCGCAGGCAACCCGCTCGGCCGCATCGGCTGGCGCGAGGCGTTCGTCGCGGTCGTCGCGCCCTACATCATCACCGGCACATCGAGCCCCGAGGAACTCGACACGCTGACCTCGCAGCTGGCGCTCCTCGAGAGCGCGAGCGAGGCGATCCTCACGATCCCGCTCGGCATCCTCGGATCGATCTGGTGCGCGTGGGCGATTCGGAAGGCAGGCAAGACCCGCAGCGCCGAGATGGCGGCCGCCCTACCCTCCTGAACCCAACCGTGAGCGAACCGAAGCCCATCGCCCTGCCCATTCTCGTGCTGCCCGTGCGCGAGCAGCGCTACAGCTGCCACGGCTGCGGCAACTGCTGCCGCGACTTCACGGTGCAGCTGCGGCCCGCGGACCTCGAGAAGCTGCGCGCGCAGGACTGGGAGGCGAAGCTCGGCATGCCGGTCACGACCGAGTTCCGCGGCGTCACCTACCTGCGCCAGCGCGACGACGGCGGGTGCGTCTTCCTCATGGACGACGGCCTCTGCCGCATCCACAAGGAATATGGTTTCGCGGAGAAGCCGGTCGCGTGCCAGCTGTTCCCGTTCGTACTCGTGCCCGACGACCGTCGCACGAATGTCGGCATCAGCTTCGCCTGCCAGAGCGTGCGCGAGAACAAGGGCGCCGAACTGCGCAGCCATCTGAGCGAGATCGACCGCATGAGCCGCGGCGTGCCCGAGACGCGCCTCGCGACCTACTCCGCGATGCTGGCCGACGCGATGAACGCGAACGAAGGCGAGCTCGACGCGCTGGCGCAGCTCGTCGACCGTCATCTCGCGCGCGAGGATCTCACGATGCGCGACCGCTTCGACGGCCTCGCGTGGATCGCGGCGAGCCTCGGCCGCGCGAAGCTCGCGGAAGTGCGCGCCACGCGCTTCAAGGAGCTCGTGCAGCTCCTCACGGGCGCGCTGCCCGAGGAGCTCCAGCATCTCCCGCTCGATGGCGCGCTGCCGAAGCAACTGCGGCTTCTGCGCCAGGCGGTGTACGCGCGGCTCGAGGATGTGCAGGTCAACCAAGCGAAGGCGAAGGGCCGCTGGCGCACGGTGCTTGCGCAATTGCTCGCGAGCCGCGCCTTCACGCGCGGAAAGGGCCGCGTGCCAGCGGTCGCGCGCGGGCTGCTCGAGGGCGTGGATTTCGCGGCGATTTCGCGTATTCCCGCGCTTTCCGAAAGCCCAGACCGCGACGCGATCGACCAGCTGCTCTCGCGCTATGCGCGCGCCACGATCCTCGGCAACCGCGCGTGGGGCGCGGGCTACTACGGTTGGCCCGCCGTGCGCGGCCTGCAGGCGCTGGTGCTGAACATCGCGTGCGCCGCGTGGCTCGCGCGCATGCTCGCCGCGAAGCGCGGTCACGAGCACGCGACCATCGACGATGTCCGCGACGCGCTCGGCCGCATCGACCGCCACGCCGGCCGCGCGCCCGTGCTCGGCTCGGTCGGCGAACGCCTGCGGCTCGAGTACTTCCGCTTGGACGACGGCCTGCGCCGCATCATGCGCGAGAGCGTGTGACTCGCGGCAACTCAGAAGGGCGTGCTCGCGACGCGGAACCCGAAGTCGTAGCCCCCATAGTTGGGCTTGGCGAAGCTGCGATAGGCGGAGCGTACGAAATTGACACCGTTGCTCCATGAGCCGCCGCGCACCACCCGCTTCGCATCCTCTTCCGTCACCGACGTCACCAACGTCACCGACGCCTCCTCCGTACCACCGTCCCTCGGATACTCGCCGTAGTTGTCCTCCACCCACTCGCACAGATTCCCGTGCATGTCGTGGAAGCCCCACGGGTTGGCGGGGAAGCTGCCGCACGCGACGGTGCCATTGAACCCGTCGATACGAGCCTGTTCCTTCGTAATCGTGTCTCCGAACATGTACACGGTCGTTGTGCCCGCCCTGCACGCATACTCCCACTCTGCCTCGCTCGGCAGGCGGAAGAAGCCGCGAGAGCGGGTCATGAACTTCTCCGAGATGTCGTTCCACGACACCTGCTCGATTGGGAGCTTGTCTCTCTCGATGTCCCTGGCCTCCTTCCCGATGACCTCCTTCCACTCCGCGTTCGAGACCTCGTTCTGGGACAGATAGAAGGCCTTGCGAATCGTGCGTATATGCCGCGTTTCATCGTCGCGGCGCCCCGACTCCGTCTGCAGCGAGCCCATCAGGAACTCCCCGGGCGGCACGAGCAGCATCACGATCCCGCTCGCCGTGTGCCTGATCTTCCATGGCTTCCCCGTCGCCTTGATCCGCTCGCGCGCATCGGCGTCGGTCACGACGGCGGGGTCGGGGTCCTGCGCAAGCACCTCGTAGGCGTTCATGCGCGCAACCTCGCGCCTGTCGTCGACCACCGCCTTGAGCGGCGGAATGGAGAGCCCGACCGCGAGCATCACCGCGCCGAGCGCGACCGCGCGCACGGCCGCCTTGTTTCTCCGGAGCCACTTGCGCGTCCTGTATCCGCGCGACTCCGGCGCCGCCTCGAGCGGCTCGCCGTTCAGATAGCGCTGGATGTCCTCCGCGAGATGCGTGGCGGTCGGGTACCTGTGCTGCGGCTCCTTCCGCATCGCCTTGAGGGGGATCCACTCGAGTTCGCTCTTGAGTTCGCGGGCGAGTTCCTTCAGCGCCACGCCGCGCGACTTCTCGATCCGGGTCGCGAGATCAGCGTCCTTCGTCGAGATCGTCGAGAGTCGCGCGCTCGGGCTCGGCGGGTCGTCCTCGCGGATGATCCGCTGGATCTCGCCGTACGCCTTCGCGCGAAGGGTCTTCGCGTCGAAAGGGGTCGCGCCCGTGACCAGCTCGTAGAGCAGCACACCGAGCGAATAGATGTCGCTGCGCGTGTCGATGTCGCTCGCGGTCGGGTCGGCCTGCTCCGGGCTCATGTAGGCCGGCGTGCCGATCATCTGCCCGCTCTCGGTGAAGATCGTCTTGTCGGTCAGCGACTGGCTCATCGCCTTCGCCACGCCGAAGTCGATCACCTTGAGGTTCGGGCCCTGACCCTCGACATCGAACGCGAGGATGTTCGATGGCTTGAGGTCGCGGTGGACGATGCCCTTCAGATGCGCATGCTGCACGGCCTCGCATGCCTTCGCGAAGAGCGCGAGGCGCTCGCGGACGCCGAGCTTGCGCGCGTCGCAGAACTCCGTGATCGGCTCGCCCTTCACGAACTCCATCGCGAAGTACGGGCGGCCTTCCTTCGTGAGGCCGCCATCGAGCACCTTCGCGATGTGCGGATGGTTCATCACCGCGAGCGCCTGGCGCTCCTGCTCGAAGCGCGCGATGACGCTCCGCGAATCCATGCCCGGCTTGATGAGCTTCAGCGCCACGCGCTGCGTGAACGGCTCGCGCCGCTCCGCCATCCACACTTCGCCGAAGCCACCTTCGCCGATCCGCGAAAGCAACTTGTACGGGCCGACCGTGTCTCCCGAACGCGCGGTGCCTGCGGACTCGAACATGCCAGATCCGCGCGGCGCGTTCGGGTCGCGGAATCCGCCGCCGCCTTCCAACGGCGCGGTGGGTTCATCAGGTGAGCCAGCCCCGCTCGACATGCCCTCATTGTGGCAGGCCGCTCGGTGCTGGGCAAGCACTCAGGGGCGCAACTTGGTCACGAGCAACCGCAGCGCGTTGCCCCGGTGGCTGCGCGCGTTCTTCTCGTCGCTGGACAGCTCCGCGCTCGTGCGGCCGTCGGGCAACACGAGCAGCGGGTCGTAGCCGAAGCCGTTCGCGCCGCGCGGCGCGTGGCCGATCGCGCCATCGAAGGTGCCGCGCGATTCGGCGAGGATCGTGCCGTCGGGCCGCGCGATGCACAAGACGCACACGAACCGCGCGGTGCGCCGCTCGTCCGCCACGCCCTCGAGCGCCTTCAAGAGCTTCGCGTTGTTCGCGGGGTCGCGCTCGGCGCGCGTCGCGCCCTTGCCGGCGTAGTACGCGCTGTGCACGCCAGGCGCGCCGCCGAGCGCGTCGACCTCGAGGCCCGAATCGTCGGCGAGCACCGTGCGCCCGAGCGCCTTCGCGTACGCAACCGCCTTGATGCGCGCGTTGTCCTCGAAGGTCGCGCCATCCTCCTCGGGCTCCGGGATCCCAGCGTCGCCAAGCGGCAGACACTCGATTCCAAGTTGTCCGAGAACGGCGCCGATCTCCTCAACCTTGTGCGGATTCGATGTGGCGATGACGAGCGATTTCATGCGATTGGCTCCGACTTCCTTGCGCGCGCTGTGATCCGCGACAAGGTATCCGAGGAGGGCCTCGCCTTGAGAGGGATCGCTGTCGCCATCTTGGCCGTTTCGCTCGCCGCGCCCATCGCGCACGGCGATCTCGTGTCGATGTCCGCCTCGCGCGACGCGACGCTCTACGAGTCGTTCGACGGTTCGCTCGCAAACGGCGCTGGCCAGTACCTCTTCGCAGGCAAGACCAACCAGAACCTCGCGCGCCGCAGCGTGATCTGGTTCGACATCGGCGCGTTCGTGCCGTCCGACGCCACCATCACCTCCGTGCGCCTCATCCTCAATGTCTCGCAGGCAAACGGCGGCAACCGCACGATGACGGTGCACCGCGCGCTCTCGGCGTGGACGACAGGCGCGAGCGATCCCGACGGGACCGAAGCACCCGGCACCCCGTCGCTCGCCGGAGACGCGACTTGGCTTCACAGGAGCGCCGATGGCGCCGGCGGCGGAACGCTCTGGCAAAGCGCGGGCGGCGACTTCGCGGCAGCAAGCGCGTCGCTCCTCACGACGACGAGCGGCCTGCAGACCTGGTCAAGCACCGGCCTCGTCGCCGATGTGCGGTCGTACCTCGCGAATCCCTCGGCAAACCTCGGCTGGTTCATCCTCGGCGACGAATCGGCGACCGGCACCGCGCGCCGCTTCGACAGCGCCGAAAGCGCCGCGTTCGGCGGCATCGTGCCGCGTCTCGAGATCGAGTTCACGCCGATCCCGACGCCCGCCGCGGGCGCCGTGCTCGCCTTCGCCGCGCTCAAGCGCGTGCGTCGCCGTCGCTGAAGCGCCTCAGGTCTGCAGCACGCCCGTGCGGTACACGCCGCTCTGCTGCGCAGGCGCCTGCGCAGCGACCGCGAGCGCGAGCTCGAGTTCCGCGCGCGTCTCCTTCGGATCGATGATGCGATCGACCCAGCCGCGGCTCGCCGCGTAGCGGATGTCCTGCTGCTCGTTGTAGCTCGCGGTGATCGCGGCCAAGAGCTGCTTGCGCATCTCCTCGTCGATCTTCTCGCCCTTCCGTTCGCGCGCGGCGAGGTCGATCGAGAGCAGCGTGCTGGCGGCCTGCGCCGCGCCCATCACCGCGAAGCGCGCGCCAGGCCACGCGAGCGTCAAG
>CAIXEV010000271.1 GCA_903918555.1 uncultured bacterium
CGGCACGCGATCGACGGCCGCAGCTACATCGACCTCGAGTCCGAGCTCGGTCTCGGCCGGCAGCAGATGGCCGACCTCGTGCGCGGCGTGACCAAGCGGATCCGCGCGCGCATGCTCGAGCTGCTCGAGAGCGAAGGCGGCGACGCCGCGGAGGAACTTCGCGATGTCCTGCGGCTCGTGAGCTGACGCGGCGGCGAGAGAAAAATGTCGTTGTACAAAATCAAGTGGCAGCGCTTGCGTTTGTTGCGTTTGCTGCGTATGCTGCGAAAATGAACCGGAAGCAGACAAACAGCACGAGGCAAGCGCGCGGTCGAAAGCCCGGACCGGAGGAGCCAAGCCCGCGCGACTCCGCGCCGTCCGCCCGTGACGATCTCGGCAAACTCGGTGCAGCAATCCGTCGCACGCGCGCGAACGGCCGCCCCGTCGCGATCGCACTGCCGAGATCCACAAAGCCCGTCCCGCTCCCCGATGCGATCGCCAGGCTCTTGGCAGATGCCCTCGATGCGTTCGCCCGCGGGCATCGTGTCGAGCTCGCGGTTCAGACTGCTCCCGCCAAGGCGGGAGCGCGCCAACTCGCCACAGGCGCCCCCTGCCACTACCTGATCCTCGACCGCGACCCAAACGACGAGATCACCACCCAGGAGGCGGCACAGGCGCTGCGCGTCTCGCGCCCGACGATCATCAAGGCGATCGAGGAAGGCCGCCTCGCCGCCCGCAAGGTCGGCAAGCACCGCCGCGTACGGATCTACGACTTCAACGCCTACGCGCAGGCGGAGCACGCTGCCAGGGTCGCGCACGCGAGGGAGTCCACAAGGCTCGAACAGGAATGGGGACTGCACGACTCGACCGACCCGATCTCGCTGACGGAATGGAAGCGAATCAGCGGTCGCGTCGGATCGCCCCAGTTTCAAGCGGCCCAGCGCGCTACACCACAGCCGAAGAAACGGAGCTGAACATGACGGGCAAGGGAAGGAAGGGAAAGGGAAGAGAAGGTCTCGGCTCTCGGAAACACGGCATAGATCCACCGCCGATCGTCCTCGTGGACTCCTGCGTCTGGCATCGGTCATTCACGAGAAACGTCCTTCGCCATCTCGCCATCGAGGGTGCTATCCGCATCCGATGGTCACGCACCATCGAGATGGAATGGATCGCGAGTGTGCTTCGAGTCCGTCCAGAGATCGCCCGAGCGAAACTCCTCTCGGTACGGGATCGCTTTCGCATGGAGTTCCCCGATGGCCTCGTGCCAGATCGTTTGCCGCGGCTCAAGCTGCCGCCCCTTCCCGATCCAAACGACGCCCACGTCCTCGTCGCCGCGATCTCCGCACAAGCCTCAGTGATCTGCACTCTCGACCGGGGAGGATTTCCAGGCCGAATACTCCGTCCGCTCCGACTTTCGACGCTGAGTCCGAAGGCGCTGCTGGCGGACTGCGTGCTGCACCGCCTGCCGGCCACAGCGCGCGCACTCCAAGACCATCGCGCCAACCTGACAAATCCGCGGTACTCGATCGACGCCTACCTCGAGGCGTTGCACCGCGCCGACCTCGTCGCAGAAACGATCGGTGCGGACAAACTCAGAGCCGCACTGCTCGTCAAGCCCCCATGACGAATGCTCACGCCCACAGACTCTCACCCCCCACGAAGGATTGGAGGCAGCCGAGCTGATGACCGCGAGAAATGAAACAACGCCGGCTCGCGCCGGCGTCGTGTAAATGCACTTCATGCCCTCGGCACTCGACCGCGCGCCAGTTACATCGCGGCGCCGTTCTCGGTCTCGAGATAGGTGTAGCCCGCAAGGCCACCCTCGTAGTTGCGCACGAGCGCGTTCGACTCGGCGACCGACATGTGCTTGTCGCGCACCGCGCGCTCGCACTCGTGGCGGATCGCCTGTCCGAGCCGGTTCACGTCGTACTGCACATACTGCAGCACCTCGCGGACGCTGTCGCCCTCGACGATCTCGTCGATCCACCAGTTGCCGTTGTCGTCGAGGCGGATGTGCGCGACATGGGTGTCGCCGAAGAGGTTGTGGAGGTCGCCGAGCGTCTCCTGGTACGCGCCCACGAGGAACGCGCCCAACAAATACTCCTCGCCATCCTCAAAGTCATGCAGCTCGATCCACTTCTTCACGTCGTGGTCGTCCACAAATCGGTCAATCTTGCCGTCGGAATCGCAGGTC
>CAIXEV010000272.1 GCA_903918555.1 uncultured bacterium
GGGCGCGTTCCTCGACGGCGTCGCGAGCGCGAGCGTGCTGCCCGCGCCGCTTGTGATCTTCGGCACCTTCGTCGGCTACGAGGGGGCCGGCCTCGTGGGCGCGCTCGCGTTCACCGCGGGCATCTTCCTGCCGGCGTTCGCGTTCACCGTGTTTGGGTTCGGCGCGATCGAGCGGCTCGTCGCATGGACGCCCGCGCGGCGCGCGCTCGACATCGCGGGCGCGCTCGCGGTCGGCATCATGGTGGGCGCGGCGTTCCACCTCGTCGCGGACGCCGCGATCGGATGGACGCGCCGGCCGATGCCGTTCGACTCGATGACTCCCCTGCTGCTCGCGGCCTTCGTCTACGCCATCTGGGTATCGAAGGGGCGCTTCGCGGCGCCCGTCGTCGTGATCGCGGCGGGCGTCGGCGGCGCGATCTACGGCGCGCTGCGCTGAACCGTACACTCTCGCCGTGCCGAAGCCGTTCCGCGATTCATCCGACCGACCGCCCCAGCGTCCAGTGCGATCCGAGCGTGACGAGCGCCCGCCGCTGCGCATCTTTCCGACGACGCTCTGGGAGTACCCGAGCCAGCACTACGACAGCCCCGCGATGCGCGAGGCGCAGAAGAAGCAGCGCCTGCAGCGCGGCGAGGAGCCGCGGCCGCTGGAAATCCAAGGCGACGCCGTCGTCGGCTCCGGCTCGATGCAGGGCGACAAGGACTATGTCGGCGCGACGCCGTCGTGGGTGATCTGGCAACTCTTGTCGCGCTACACGCGCGAGAACGATGTCGTGGTCGATCCGATGTGCGGCTCGGGCACGACGCTCGATGTCTGCCGCGACCTCAAGCGCAAGGGCCTCGGCTTCGACCTCAACCCGCAGCGGCCCGAGATCAAGAGGAACGACTCGCGCAAGCTGCCGCTCGACGCGGAGAGCGTCGACTTCGTCTTCATCGATCCGCCGTACTCGACGCATGTCGACTATTCCGACGACCCGCGCTGCATCGGCAAGCTCGACTCGGGCGGCGACGACCACGGCAAGGCCTACTACCGCGCGATGGAGGATGTGATCCGCGAGATCCACCGCGTGCTCAAGCCCGGGCGCTACATGGGGCTCTATGTGAGCGATTCGTGGCGCAAGAAGAAGGGCCACGACGGCAAGTCGCTGAAGGGCAGCGAGTTCATGCCGATCGGCTTCGAGCTCTTCGCGATCATGCGCAAGTACCTCACGCCCGTCGACATCATCTGCGTGGTGCGCCACAACAAGAAGCTCGGCTTCGGCAACTGGCGCAAGGCCGCCGAGGAAGGCAACTTCTTCCTGCGCGGGTTCAACTACTGCTTCATCATGCGGCGTGTTTGATGGGGGCCTGCGGAGATCACGGGGGTCCGCGGACTTGAGCGGTCGCGGCTGCGGCCGCTCCGCCTGGTGCTTGCGCGGCCAACCTTTGCGCCACACAATGCGTCGATGACGAATCCGGGCGCATCCGATGGGCCAAAGCAACCGCGCGACGGCGGCGACGAAGGCACGCGCCCGTTCGGCAGCCTCTACGCGGCCCCCGGTCCGCACACCGGCGAGATGGTCGGCCCATACAAGCTCATCGAGGTGATCGGCGAGGGCGGCTTCGGCGAGGTGTGGCTCGCGGAGCGACGCGAGCCCATGGTGCAGCGGGTCGCGATCAAGATCATCAAGCCGGGCATGGATTCGCGCGCGGTCATCGCGCGCTTCGAGCAGGAGCGCCAGGCGCTCGCCGTCATGGATCACCCGAATGTCGCGCGTGTCTTCGACGGCGGCGTGACGGCGGCGGGCACCCCCTACTTCGTGATGGAGCATGTCGACGGCGAGCCGATCAACGCGTTCGCCGACGCGAAGCGGCTCACGCTCCGCCAGCGGCTCTAGCTCTTCATTCCCGTGTGCGAGGCCGTGCAGCACGCGCACCACAAGGGCCTCATCCACCGCGATCTCAAGCCGAGCAATGTGCTCGTCGTCGAGATCGAGGGCCGCGCGGTGCCGAAGGTCATCGACTTCGGCATCGCGAAGGCGATCGCGAGCGAGAGGCCGGCCAGCACCCTGCAGACGCAGGCGGGTGTCGCGATCGGCACGCCGCTCTACATGAGTCCCGAGCAGGTCGCGGGCGAGACCGATGTCGACACCCGCACCGATGTCTACAGCCTCGGCGTGATGCTGTACGAGCTGCTTGCGGGCGATGTGCCCTTCGATGCGCGCACCATGCGCAAGGCGGCGATGGCCGAGATCCAGCGGATCATCCGCGACGAGACGCCGCCGAAGCCGAGCATGCGCATGGCGCAGCTCGCAAGCGACCGCACGGCGACGGTCGCGCACGCGCGCTCGGCGACGAGCGAGCGCATCACGAGCGAACTCCGCAGCGAGCTCGACTGGATCCCGCTGATGGCGCTGCGCAAGGAGCGCGACCGCCGCTACGAGAGTCCGCAGGCGCTCGCCGACGACCTGAGGCGCTACCTCGACGGGCGGCCGCTGCGGGCCGCGCCCGACAGCCGTGCGTATCTCGCGCGGAAGTTCGTGCGGCGCAACAAGGTTCCGGTGGCCGCGACCGCCGCCGTCTTCGTGGCGCTCTCGGCCGGCCTCGGCGTCGCGCTCTGGCAGCGCGGCGAGGCGATCCGCGCGCAAGAGGCGGAAAAAGCGCGCGCCGACGAGCTGAAGCGCGTGAGCGACTTCCAGTCGCAGATGCTGTCGCAGATCGACACCACGAAGGCGGGCGTCGACCTGAACAAGGATGTGCGCACGCGCTTCGCGGCCGCGCTCGAGAAGGCCGGCGTGCCAGAGCAGGAACGCGCGGCGCGCACGGATGCGTTCACGCGCGAGCTTGGCCGCGTGAACTCGACCGACGCGGCGGCGGCGCTCATCGACCGCACGATCCTCAGGCCGGCCATCCAGACGATCGGCGAGCAGTTCGGCGGCCAGCCCGCCGTCGACGCGCAGCTCAGGCACGCGCTCGCGGAGCTCTACGGAAGGATCGGGCTCAACGAAGCGGCGGTGCCGCTGCAGGAATCGGCGCTGGCGACGCGCCGACGCGTGCTCGGCGAAGAGGCACCTGAGACGATCGCCGCCGTCGGCAACATGGGCGTCCTGCTGCGCGAACTCGGGAGGCTCGCCGAGGCGGAGCCCTACCACCGCGAGGCGATCGAGAAGTCCCGACGCATCCTCGGCGAGGAGCGCCCAGAGGCGATCATCGCCATCAGCAACATGGGCGGCCTCCTGCGCGCTCAGGGGAAGTTCGCCGAGGCGGAGCCCTACTACCGCGAAGCCTTGGAGAAGTTCCGGCGCGTGCTCGGCGAAACCGATCAGGAGACGATTCGATCCATCAACAACATGGGCGTCCTGCTCGCCGAACAAGGCAGGCTCGCCGATGCGGAGCCCTTCTACCGCGAGGCCCTCGAGAAGTCGCGACGCGTGATCGGGGAAGATCACCCGCTGACGATCACCGCCATCAACAACATGGGCGTCCTCCTCTTCAACCAAGGAAAGGCGGAAGAGGCCGAGATCCTGCTGCGCGAAGCCCTTGAGAAGTCGCGGCGCACGCTTGGCGAAGAGCACCCCGACACGCTCCTCGCGATCAGCAACATCGGCGGCATGCTGCTCAACCAAGGCAGGCTCGCCGACGCGGAGCCCTTTCTCCGCGACGCCGTCGAGATCCGCCGACGCACGCTCGGCGACGATCACCCCGACACGCTCCTCGCCAGCAACAACCTCGGCATCCTGTTCCTCGACCAGCAGAAGTTCGCCGAGGCGGAGCCCCTCCTCCGCGAGGTGCTCGCGCAGCGCCGCCGCACGCTCGGCGATGAGCATGTCGACACGCTCATCTCGATCGGAAACCTCGGCTCGATGCTCCGCGACGCCGGCAGGCTCGCCGAGGCCGAACCCTTCTACCGCGAGGTGCTCGAGAAGCGCCGGCGCGTGCTCCCCGACGATCATCCACACACACTCGTCTCGATCGGCAACATGGGAGTCCTGCTCGGCCGGATGGACAATCACGCCGCAGCCGAGCCGTTCCTGCTGGAATCGTTCGCGGAGCGCGGGCGCGTGCTCGGAGACAAGGATCCGTTGACGGTCGCCGCGATCGGCGCCCTCGTCGACCTCTACACCGCGTGGGACAAGTCAGAGCCCGGCAAGGGCCACGGTGCGCGGGCCGCGGAGTGGCAAGCGAAGTCTGACGCCGCGAAGAAGTGATTGCGGCCCCCGAACAGGCCGCTCAGACGCCGACGACGCCGTTCGCGTCGCCGAAGCGGTCGACCTTCACGCCCGCCGCGCGGGCGATGCCGACATGCAGGTTGCAGAGCGGCGTGCCCGGGGCGCTCGCGACGACTCGCCCGCGCTTCGCGCGGCCGCCGGCGACGAGGATCGGCAGGTCGTCGTGGTTGTGACGGTTGCCGTCGTTGATGGCGCTGCCGTACATCACGATCGTCGAGTCAAGCAGCGGCTTTCCGTTCTCCTTCACGCGCGAGAGCGCGCGCAGGAACGCGGCGAAACGCTCGGTCTGGAAGCGGTTGATCGCGGCGAAACTGCTGAGTTTGCCCGCGTTTCCGCCGTGGTGCGACACATCGTGGTGACCTTCCGGCACGCCGACCTCGCGGTACGGGCGGTTCGAGCCCTCGTTCGCGAGCATCAGCGTCGCGACGCGCGTCGAGTCGGTCTTGAACGCAAGCGCCAGCACCTCGCCCAGGAGATCGATGCGCGAACCGATGTCGCGCGGCGCCGCATCGAAGTCGGGCACGGCGTCGCCGACCTCGAGATCGGCGAGCGCATCCTCGCGCAGTCGACCTTCGAGTTCGCGCACGCCCTCGAGATACTCGTCGAGCCGTGCGCGATCCGAGGCACCGATCGACATGCCGAGCCGTCGCGCTTCCTTCGCCGCGCCATCGAGAATCGACCGCCGCGTGCGCGCCTGCGCCGCCGCTTCCTCGGGCGATTGCCCGCGCTTTCCGAAGATGCGGTCGAACGCCGCGCGCGGGTCGGTTTCCTTCCCGTTCGGAAGGCTCTCGCTCTTCCAGGAGATGTTGGCGCTGTACGCGCACGAGTAGCCCGAGTCGCAGTTGCCGGCCGTCATCGCCGGCTCGCTGCCGAGTTCGAGCGACCGGAGGCGCGTGCGCACGCCTTGCTCGGCGAGGTCGTCGGCGATCACCTGGTCGATGCTCTTGCCCGCGCGGATGTCGTCGCCCGCCGTCTTCTTCGGCTGCATGCCCGTCAAGAAGCACGCGGCGCTGCGCGCGTGGTCGCCGGGACCATCGCCGTTCGCCTCGGCGTGGCGGTGACGCAGGCCCGTGTAGACATCGATCTCGCCGCGGAAATCGGCAAGCGGCGCGAGCGTCGGCGACGGCACCCAGAGGCCGCGCGCGTCGGCCGTCGGCGTCCACGCCTCGACATTCACTCCGTTCGGGAAGAAGAGATACGCCACGCGCAAGGGCGGCGCGGCTTCCGCAGCGGTCGTCGCTGCGAATCCTGTGGCCGCAAGCGCGCTCGACGCGATCCCGCGCGGCAGCATCGCCTCGAGCCATGGCAGCGCGATGGCGACACC
>CAIXEV010000273.1 GCA_903918555.1 uncultured bacterium
CGGATGAAACGCCGGTTCTCTTCGGAGCAGAACTCGCCATCGGGGTGTGTGGCGAGCACAAGCCGCACGATCCAGTCCTGGACCTCGGGCGCCATCGGGATCCGCCGCGCGAGTTTCTGCGCCGCCACGATCGTGCGCGCGTCGAGCACCTGCGACGGCATCGCGAGCTCGGTCTTCGTCGTGCGTTCAAGCACTTCGCGCAAGGTCTCGCGGTCGGGCGGCGGCACCTCGATCTTGAGGAGGAACCGGTCGAGCTGCGCCTCGGGCAGCGGGAAGGTGCCCTCCTGCTCGATCGGGTTCTGCGTGGCCATCACGAAGAACGGCCGGCCGAGCGAGCGCGTCTCGCCGCCCGAGGTGACCGAGCGCTCCTGCATCGCTTCAAGAAGCGCCGACTGCGTCTTCGGGCTCGCGCGGTTGACTTCGTCGGCGAGCACCAGCTGCGCGAAGAGCGGTCCCGGCCGGAAGCGGATCTCGCGGCGCCCCGTCGCCTCGTTCTCCATCAGGATCGAGGTGCCCGTGATGTCGGCGGGCATCACATCGGGCGTGAACTGGATGCGGCTGAAGCCGAGCCCCGTCGCGGCCGCGAGCGATCGGACGAGCAGCGTCTTGCCAAGCCCCGGCACGCCTTCGAGCAACAGATGTCCGTCGGCGAAGAGCGTGACGAGCGCGAGGTCGACCACCTCGCGCTGGCCGACGAGCGACTTGCCGACTTCTACGCGCAGCCGCGCGAAGATCTTGCGGAACGCCTCGCAGCGGCGACGCGCTTCCTCGACGCCTTCGAGACCGAAGGAGTCGAGATCGCGCTCGTCCTGCGCGAAGTTCGGTGCGGCGCCCGGCTGCTCAGCCACCGCCGCCTCCGCCCTTTCCGTCGGCTGCGTCGCCGCCGCCATCGCCGGTCGCGCGGCGCTTGGCGCGCAGGAGCCGCGAGGTCGTCACTTCGTCGCCACCCGCGGCCGGTTCGTCGCCCTTCGCCGCGCGCGGCGCATCGGGTGCGGGCGCCGTGCCGCCTTCCTTCACCGCGTTGCGCACATCGAGGCCGGGCCCGCGCTCGAGCGTGTCGCGCATCGAGTCGCTCGTCGCGCCGCCCTCGCCCGCGCTCGCGCCGCCGCGCGCACCGCTCTTCGACCGCGCCTTCTTCCACGCCTCGACCGTGCCGTCGCCGACCTTGCGCACGGCGACCGCGCCCGCGACGCCGCTGCGCGCGCCCGCCCAGTCGACCGCGACGCGACGCACCGCGACATCGAGCAGGAAGAACACTGCGGCGAGGATCGCCATCAGGTCCCACATGCGCCGCGCGCTCTGGGGCACCGGCAGGTTGTCGCGCAGGAACGCGTCGATCGCGGTCGGCTGCGACGACATCGACAGGACGCGCCCGCCCGTCTTCTCGGCGATCTGCTCGAGCAGCGCGCGGTTGTCGCGCACGGTGCGGAACTCCTTCGGGTACGGCACGCTCACCGAAGCCTGCATGGTGGCGCGGCGGCCGTCTTCACCGGCGCCGAGGCCGAAGTTGACGAGATAGGCGCCGGCCTCGCTCGCTGGGAACTCGGCGCGCCAGCGGCCGGGGCCGGTCTGCACGACGGTGAGCGGATCTGCGCGGCCGTCGGGGCCGACGAGCGTGGCGTCGGGGTTGAGGTCGGTCGCAAAGCCGCCCGCGGCGTTGAAGACCTCGAGGTCGACGATCGCGACCTCGCCCTCGACGCGCGAACGCACCTGCGCGTTCGCGGGCACGGCCGGCCGCAGGAGCCATCGCACCGACTGCTCCCAGAACGCGCGGTACTCGCCCCAGCTCGTCCAACCCGTCGTCCAGCGCGTGCCGGCGTCGGAGGTGAACGCGATCGAGCGGCCGAGACCGTGGTTCCAGTACGCGTAGATCGGATCGATGCCGTCCTCGGTCTGGTTGGTGATGTCGACCTGCGCGAGACCTTCGCGCGGCACCGTCAGCACATAGCCGTTGAGGCGCGGCACGCCCTGCAGGCCGCGGATCGGACCGCTGATCGACGGAACGACGCCCGGCTGGAAGTCGCCTTCGACGACGAGCGACCGCGACACGACAGCGGCCTCCTTCGTGAAGATCTTCGGGAGGTTCTTCGGGTTCGTGACCTCGTAGAAGCGGCCGCCGGTCTGGTCGGCCATGAACTTCATGTTCACATAGTCCTGCTGCGTGCCGTGGCCGCTCACCATGATCGTGGTCATGGTGATCTTCGAGGCGATCGTGGCGTTGAGCGTCGCCTGCGACGGCGGCGCTGGGTCGCCGTCCGAGATGATGATGATGTGGCGCTGGCCGGCCTTCGACTCGGAGAGGGACTTGTTCGCCATCTGCACCGAGCCCTCGAAGTCGAACATGTCGCCGACGATCATCGAGCGCGCCGCCGCGATGGCCGCGGACTTGTCGCCCGCCTCCTGCAGCGGATGCGACCAGGTCGGGCCGTTCACGAGCGTGATGATGCCGATGAGGTCGAGCCGGGTGAGCGCCTCGATCGCCGCGATCGAGACCTGCTGCGCCCAGTAGTTGCCCTGCGGCATCTCGCACGAGTGCACGATGAGGACGAGGCCGCCGCGCACCATCTGGCGCGTGGCGGGCGGGTCGAGCTTCACGGGAAGCACATTCGACACCTCGGAGTTGATCCATCCGCCTGCGCCAAAGCTCTTGTCGCCGCCGACGACGAGCAGGCCGCCGCCGAGGTCGTGCACATAGGCGCGCAGCAGTCGATCGGTCTCGCCGTCGATGAGCCAGCGCGGGACATTGCAGAGGATGATCGCGTCGAACCCCGAGAGGTAGGTGCCCTGCTGGCTGAGCGCGTCGGGCGCGACCACCGTCACATCGAGCTGGCTGCGCGAGAGCGCGTCGGCGAGCGGCGCGCTCTCGGGGCCGCCCGAACCATCGACGAGCAGCACCTGGCCGCTGCCGTCGACGAAGGTCACCGCGGTGGCGCGGTTGTTCTCGAGCATGCCGTCCTGCGCGCCGTCGGCCGGCTCGAACACGGCCTCGAAGCGGCGCGTTCCGGCGCCCTCGAGCGGGAACGGCACGACGATCGTGCGCGGCCCGGCCTCGAGATCGACGGCGAGGCCGTCGCCCGCAGCGGCTGGGTCGAGATCGATCGGGCGGCCGCCGTCGCGGAGATAGACGGTGCCCTTGGCCGAACCTTGGCTGCGGAGCAGCAGGCGCAGGTCGGCGGTCTGGCCGGGGCGCGCGCGGGTCGGCGCGCGCAGCGCCTCGAACACCACCTCGTTGACAGACTCGTACTCGATCGGAATCACATCGATCGGAATCCCGTTCGCGCGCGCGACCTCCGCCTCGGCGAGCGCGTTGCCGACATTCTCGTTGCCGTCGGAGACGAGCACGATGCGGTTCGCGGTGTCGGGCGGCAGGATCGAGAGCGCCTGGCGCAGGCCCGCGGCGAGGTTGCTCGCGTCGCGGTCGCCCGCGTGCTCGGCGTCGGGCACGATCGAGCGCGAGTCGGGCTGCGAGACGATCTCGGCGTCGCGGCCGACGCTGATCGCGGCGACGCGGTCCTCCTGCTCGCGCTTGCCCTTGACGAGTTCCTGCACGAAGTCGCGCGACGACGCGAGGAGCGACACGGGAATCGATCGGCTGCGGTCGAGCACGAACGCCGTGGTGAGCGCCTCGCCGCGCCGCACGAACGACGGCTGCGCGAGCGCGGCGACGAGCGCCAGCACGACGAGCGAACGGAGCACGAGGCTCGTCCACCACTTCCAGCGCTCCTCGCCGTTGCGGCTGCGCCACGCGAGCACCAGCACCGCGACGAGCAGAAGGAGGAGCAGGAGAAAGAGCGGTCGTTCAAACTGCATGATGGAGTTCAATCACCGCGTGGGAATGCGAAGAACAGGACCCGGGCGTTCGCGTGGTCGCACACCGCGTAGCGCTGCACGCCGTCGCCTCCGAGCCCCGCTGGCTCGAGAGCCCAAGGATACTTGAGCCGTCCGCCCGCGGTGCCGAGGCCGCCCACCATCCCGAGCGATTCGCCCGTGGTTGCGTCGAGCCGCTGCACCCGATGGTTCCCGTGTTCGGCGACGACGACCGTGCGGCGGCCGGGCCCGTTCGACTCCCCGAGCGGGCGCCCGGTGGCGGCGGTGATCGCCTTGCCGTCGACCTCGACCACCAGCCCGAAGGGATACGCAAGCTGGCCGGGGCCCTTGCCCGCGACCCCGAACATGCGTCGAAACTCGCCGTCGCTCGTGAAGACCTGGATCCGATGGTTGCCGACATCGGCGACATACAGCTCGTCGCGCTCCGCGTCGTACACCAGCACCTGAGGGCGCAGGAACTGCCCGGGCTCGATGCCGGACACCCCGAACCGGTAGAGGAAGCGGCGGTTCGAATCGAAGACCTGGATGCGGTCGTTCGAGCCGTACTCGGCGACGAACATGCGTCCGTCGGAGCAGAACGCGATGTCGGTCGGGTAGATGAACTGGCCGTCGGCCATGCCGTACTCGCCGAGCGTCCAGAGCGTCTCGCCCGTCGGGGAGAACGCCATCAACCGGTGCTCGTGCGTGTCGGCGACCACAAGCGAGCCATCGGGCGCGACCGAGGCGCCGACAGGCTTGCCGCGCTTCGCGGTGGGCATCGACCACTCGGCGAGCACCTCGCCGGTCGGCGAGAAGCGCTGGATGCGCGCGTCCTTGTCGATGACGAAGGTGTCGCCCGACACGGGTGAGATCGCCAGCACGCGCGGGCCGTTGAACTGTCCCTTGCCGCGGCCAGCGCCGCCGAGGAGCCGCTCCACCGCGACGGGCTTGTCGATGAGCGGTGCGTCGAACTCGCCCGGCGCGCCGCCCGCTTGGCCCGCGAGCGTCGGCGCGTTGGCGTCGTCGACGCCCACGAGCCCACCGCTGCGCCCGGCGTCGGTGCGGTCGCACGCGACCATGCCGGCCGTCACCGCGGCGAGCATCGCGAGCGCTGCCGCGCGCGGAGCCTGACGCCCCACCGCCGCGATCACGGCGTGCACGCCGACGATCGCGACCGTGGCTGCGACAAGAAGCGCGGCCGCGCCGAACAGCACGGTCTCCGGACGCTGGTAGTGGATCGCGTTGAGGATGTCGGTGGCGATCCACTGGAACCCGGGCGGAATCACGCGGCCGCTCGCCGTCAGTTCGCCGAGGCTCCACGCAAGCGCCACCGGAAACGCAGCGGCGCCGGCGAGCAGGAGTTCGGCGCGCAGGCCGCGCAGGCGGGCGGCGAGGCTCGCGCCGTCGAGCGCGCGCAGGTTGCGCGCCGAGTCTGGCTCGCGGCCATCAAGCGCGATCGCGACGAGCGCCGCCACGGCAAGCGCGCGCCCCGCGAGGGTGCACACGACGACGAGCGGCGTGTCGTAGACGAAGGCCGTGGCGTGGTGGTTGTAGCCCGCCTCGAGCGCGATCGCCACGACGGTGCCCGGCACGAGCGACGCGAGCGCGCAGAGGGCCGTCGCCGCGAGGCCGACTCGTCGAAGCGCCGAACCACGCGGCGTTGCGAGCGCCGCGCGCAGCGCGACCGCGACGAGCGACACGACGAGCCCGGCGATTGAACCGACGACCACCGCGGAGAAGAGCGCGCGGCCATGCAGCACGAGGAAGTCGCCGAGGCGGGGCGCACTGAAGAGCGCGCGCCCGAACAAGGCGACGGGCACGAGGACGATCGCGGCGGGCAGCGCCACCGCGAGGAGCGCCATCGGGGTCGGGCGCGCAGCCCGAGCGGCGCCGCGCTCGCGCAGGCCGCGCAGCTTCTCGGCGCGCGTCATCCACACGACGAGCGCGAGGCCTGCGACCGCCAGCAGGATCGCAGGCGTTGCGGTCGCGAGCACGCGACCCGCCGACGCGCCGAGCGCGTCGATGCTGCGGAGTTCGAATCCGAAGGTCGGGACGAACGCGAGGTCGAACGCGGTGGTCTCGCCGAGGAGAAACGCGGCGGTCGCGACGACGCTCACCGCGAGCAGCCGCCAGTCGCGCGACCACGCCGCGCGCAGCCGCGACCACCGGCCGAGCCCGTCGACTTCGGCGAGCCGCGTGTCACCCGCCGACGCGCGCGCGCCGCGCGCGGTCAGCACCGCAAACGCAGGCGCCGCGCACCACGCGACGAGCGCGAGCGTGAGGATCGCGATCCGCATCTCGGGAACGGCGTCCGAGCGCTCCGCGAGGTCGCCGATGACGGTGCCGGGGCCGACCGAGAGCCAGAGCCCCGCGTACAGGAGCCACGGCGGAAGCGCGATCGGAAGCAGGATCGCAAGCGCAAGCACCGCGCGAAGCGCTCGCGGCGAGACGCGCGGCATCGCGCGCGACGCGCACCAGCCGACGAGCGCGCCTGCGCTCGAAGCGCCGAGGCTCCACGCGAGGCTGCGCAACAGGATCGCGAGCATGCCGCCGCCATCGACCGGCCCGCCGACGAGCGGGACCGACGAAGCGCGCCCGCCTGCGCCGCCGCCGCCAAGCGTCGCTTCGAAGAGAAGCGCCACCGCGGGCCACAGCACGACGGCGCCGACCAACACGGCGAGCGATGCGATCACCACCGTCGCGAAGAGCGTTCCACGATGCACGCGGTTCACCCGCCTGCTCCGAGGATCTTCCGCGAACGCTCCGCGGTGGTGGTGACGGTCGCTGCGATGTCGGCGATGTCGAACGCAAGCGGATCGCTGACGGCGAACCCGGGGTCGCACGACGCCGACGGACCGAGCGGAAGATTGCGCGACGGCGATCGGCAAATGATCGCCTCGCATTCGGGCGAGACGAGCCACGCGGCGACGCGCTCGGCGTCGGTGCGCGACCCCTCGCGTCCGGCGACCAGAGACACCGTGTTGGGCACGAGCATGGTGCCGCCGCCCGGCACGCTCGCGTCCAACGAACGCGGCAGCGTCATCTCGACCGCGAGCCCGCGCGCCTGTGCCGCGAACACATCGTCGGTGTCGGTGAGGCCGTAGGCGCATTCGCCCGAGACCACGGCTTCGACGGTCGCGGCGTTGCCGCCCGTGAGCACGACGGTGCCGTTTGCACGCAGGCCTTCGAGCCATTCGTCGAGCGTGGGCGCGTCGAGATCGCGCTTGTGCGCGTTCTGCCAGACGAGTTCGAGCGCGGCGAGGTGCCCGCGCGTCGTGCCGAATCGCGGATCGGCGATCGCGATCGCCGCGCGGCTTCCGCGGGCGACGCCGGGCTTCGCAAGCGCGCGCCAGTCGGTGATGGCGGGCGTGCCGCGCGACGGCGCGTAGGCGATCACGCGCGCGCGC
>CAIXEV010000274.1 GCA_903918555.1 uncultured bacterium
CCACCGGCGGTCGTGAAACTGCCGCCTGCCACGAGATCGCCGTTCGGCAGCACCGCGAGCGCGCTCACGCCGCCATCCATCCCAGATCCCAACTGCCTCCAGGATGAACCGTTCCACCGCGCGATACGGTTTGCCGTGCCGCCCCCGGCGGTGGTGAAGCCGCCGCCCGCCACGAGGTCGCCGTTCGGCAGCACGGCAAGCGCGAGCGCGGTTGAGTTGAGACCCGTCACGCCCTGCTCCACGCTTGTCAGCCAGCGCCCGTCGCATTCCGCCTGCGCGAAACTCGGCCTGGCAAGGCCAAGCAGCACGCCGGCGATCGCGAGGACGAGCGAAGCGGTTCGGGTGACGGTGTTGATCGCGGCGCGCATGGGTTTCTCGCACGGAAGGTGTCGCGACACGCGACGCTGGTGTATGGGATACGAAGTTGCCCCGCGCGAAGCAAGACTGTTCGAACTTTGCGCCGCGGATTGACACACCCCCACCACTTGTCCAATCGCCGCGCAGGGCCGGATTCCCGCGCGGCGCGCGGCGGATAGGCTGTGCCCGTGTCGTTGTTCGCCGCCACAACCCCAGTGGACGAGTTACCGCTCGTCGTCGTCGCGGTCGAGCGGGCGGTCGACCGGTCGCCCGACGGGCTGACCTATGCGTTGCCGCGCGAACTCGCGCGGCTGCCGGACGGCGCGCGCGTCGAGGTGCCGCTTGGGCGCGGCGAGACGCCGACCGCGGGCTGGATCGTGCGGCGCATCGCGGCGGGCGAGGACATCGGGATCCCGCGCGAGAAGATCAAGCCGATCCTCGGCGTCGATCCGTCGGGCGTGGTGCTGCCAGGCGAACTCATGCAGTTCGCGCGGTGGATCAGCGGGTACTACGCGTGTCCGATCGGGATGACGCTGGCGTCGATCTTGCCGGCCGCGGTGCGCAAGGCGATCGGGCGCGTGGAGCGCACGCTGGTCGACCTCGCGCCCACGCCGCCGACAGCCGTGAAGATCACCAAGCGCCAGCAGCAGGCGCTCGATGTGCTTGCGACCTTGCCGCGGCCGATCGAGATCGCCGACCTCGCGGAGGCCGCGGGCTACTCGTCGGTCGAGCCGCTGAAGCGGTTGATCGCGTCTGGCCACCTCGTCGCGACGAAGAAGACCTCGTTCGAGGCGGGCTTCATCGCGCGCGCGGGCAACATCGCGCCAGCGCCCGAGCCGACCGCCGAGCAATCGGCCGCAATTGCCGCGATTTCCCGCGATTTCGGGCAGTTCGCGCAGCACCTCATCTTCGGCGTCACGGGCTCGGGCAAGACGGAGATCTACATTCGTCTCCTTGAAGAATGCGTGCGCCGCGGGAAGCGCGCGATCCTGCTCGTCCCCGAGATCTCGCTGACGCCGCAGACGGTCGGCCGCATCGCCGCGCGCCTCGTGCATGCGAAGGTCGCGGTGCTGCACTCGGGCCTCACCGACGCGCAGCGCAACCAGCAGTGGCAGCTGCTCGCGGAAGGCGGCGCCGATGTCGTCGTCGGCGCGCGCAGCGCGTTGTTTGCGCCGATACCTGATGATTCACTCGGTTTGATCGTGGTCGACGAAGAGCACGAGCCCGGCTACAAGCAGGACTCGGCGCCGCGCTACCACGGTCGCGACGCTGCGATCCGCCGCGCGCAGATCGCGAAGTGCCCGGTCGTCCTCGGCAGCGCGACGCCGAGCCTCGAGAGCTGGATGAACGCGGTCGAGCGCAAGATCTCGACGCTCCACCGCCTCACGAAGCGCGCGCCCGGGCTCAATGTCCCGAAGGTGACGGTCGTCGATTTTGGCGCAGAACGCCGCGAAATCCGCGACCGGCGCGTCAACCTCATCGGCCCGACGCTGCGCGAGTCGATGGAGAAGACGCTGCGCGAGGGCGGGCAGGTGCTGCTCCTCCTCAACCGCCGCGGCTACGCGAACTACATCGCCTGCAGCGACCAGCGCTGCGAGTGGATGCTCACCTGCACCGACTGCGACGCAGGGATGGTGTGCCATGTCGACGCCGCGGGCAACGCGCGCAAGAGCTTCGTGCGCTGCCACCACTGCCTCGCCGAAACGCTGCTGCCGAAGCAATGCCCCGACTGCGGCAAGCCCGTGACGGTGTTCGGCCTCGGCACGCAGCGCGTCGAGGAAGAGCTCACGCGCCTCTTCCCGAGCCTGATCGAGGGCGAGACGCTGCTGCGCGTCGACGGCGACACCATGCAGACGGCCGCGCACTTCCACGACGCGCTCGAGCGCTTCGGAAAGGGCGAGGTCAAGGTGCTGATGGGCACGCAGATGATCGCGAAGGGGCTCGACTTCCCGAATGTGCGCCTCGTGGGCGTCGTCAGCGCCGACACGGCGCTCGCCCTGCCCGACTTCCGCGCCGCCGAGCGGACCTTCCAGCTCGTCTCGCAGGTCTCGGGCCGCGCCGGCCGCGGCGCGAACCCGGGGCGCGCGGTCATCCAGAGCTTCGAGCCCGACACCCCCGCCATCCGCCTCGCCGCCAGCCACGAATTCGAGCGTTTCGCGGCCCAGGAGCTCGCCGACCGCAAGGAGTTCGGGCTGCCGCCCTACCGCCGGCTCGCCCGCCTGATCCTCCGCCACCCCGGCGAAACCGAGTGCGCCAACCGCTCCGCCGCGCTCGCACAGGCGATCCGCGGGTTCGCGGGCGCGGTCGAAGTTCGCGGCCCCTCGGTCTGCCCGATCGCCCGCATCGCGGGCAAGTACCGCCGGCAGATCGAATTGCTCTCGGACAGCGCGGTCGAGATTTCCCGCGTCCTCGCAGAGGCCCGTTCGCAGGGCCTCCTGAAACTGGGCGAGGAACTGGCGGTCGATGTCGACCCGATCAGCGCGGTCTAGGTTCTGTCTGACGCGCCCTTTGACGCTGAAATCGGCGGCATCTTGCCCTATGATCGGCACGCTTTGCCCCCGCACGATTCCGCGCGGGTTGTCGCATCGCTTGGAGTGCACGAGATGGCCCACGAAAAGGCGAGTATGGGTGCCAACAAGGACGGTTCTCACCCCCACGCCCCGCAGTCCGTGAACAGCTGGCAGCCCGATTATGTCGAGGCCCTGTTCGCGCAGTTCAAAGCCGACCCAGACTCGGTCGGACCCGAGTGGAAGAGCTTCTTCCTGGGGTTCGAGCTCGGCCTCAAGCTGGAGGGAGCGGAGGGCGCCGTTGTTGGAGCGGTCGCCGCTGCGGCGGCTCCCTCTGGTGCTCAGGTTGGAGCGGTCGCGCCTGCGGGCGCTCCCTTTGGTGCTGGTGGCGCTGGTGGTGCTGCTGGCGCTGCTGGTTCTCTCTCCCAGCGGAAGGTCGACGACCTCATCCACCGCTACCGCGCCTACGGCCACCTCGCGTCGCAGCTCGATCCGCTCGGCACCACGCGTCCGTTCCCCGAGGACCTCACCCTCGAGGCGGTCGGCCTCGACGACGAAGCCCTCGGCCAGTCGTTCGATCCGGGCACGCTCCCGCTCGACAACCCCTCGCCGCTCGCCGACATCATCGCGTGCCTCGAGGAGACCTACTGCGGCACGATGGGCGTCGAGTACATGCACATCCAGTCCGCCGAGCGCCGCGCGTGGATCGCGAAGCGCATCGAAGGGACGCGCAACCGCCCGCAGTTCGGCGCCGACGCCAAGAAGCGCATCCTGTCGAAGCTCCTCGAGGCAGACGGCTTCGAGAACTTCCTCGCGAACCGCTATGTCGGCAAGAAGCGCTTCGGCCTCGAAGGCGGCGAGTCGCTTATTCCGATGCTCGATGCGGTGCTTGAAACAGGCCCCGCACTCGGCGTGCAAGAGTTCACGCTCGGCATGGCACACCGCGGACGCCTCAACGTGCTCGCGAACATCGTCGGCAAGAACCTGCAGCAGATCTTCACCGAGTTCGACGAGGCGTGGACGGCAGCGTTCGCGTCGGGCG
>CAIXEV010000275.1 GCA_903918555.1 uncultured bacterium
GTGTCGCTCACGGTCGGGCTCGTCGCGATGGCCACGACGGTGCTGACCGGCGCGGCGATCGGCATCGCGGCGGGCTACCTCGGGGGCCTCGCCGACACGCTGCTCATGCGCTTCGTCGACACGATGCTGTGCTTCCCGCAGGTGTTCCTGCTGCTCGTCGTCGCGGCGTTCGTGCCGCCGACGCTGCTGTCGATCTCGCTCGTCATCGGGCTGACGTCGTGGATGGAGGTCAGCCGCATCGTCCGCGCCGAGATCCTGAACCTGAAGGAGCAGGACTTCGTCGCCGCGGCGCGCGCGCTCGGCGCGTCGCGCGCGCGGATCATGTTCCGCGAGCTCCTGCCCAACGCGGCCGCGCCGATCCTCGTCGCCGCGACGCTGAAGGTCGCCTCGGCGGTGCTGATGGAGAGCTACATCTCCTACCTCGGCTACGGCGTGCAGCCGCCCCTGGCCTCGTGGGGCAACATGCTCACCAACGCCCAGGGCTACTTCGACACCATCCCGTGGCTGGCCGTGCTGCCCGGCCTGGCCATCACCGCGACGGTGATGGGCTTCAACTTCCTCGGCGACGGCCTGCGCGACGCGCTGGACCCGCGCCTCAGGATGGACCCGTGAACACGAACCGCAGAAGGGGAGACGACATGACGACACGCATCTCGCGACGCACTGCACTGGCAGGAGGGGCCGCCGGCGCCTCGCTGCTCGCCGCGCCCGCGGTCTGGGGCCAGGCCATCAACCGCGACCGCATCATCCTCGGCATGACCCAGGAGCCGGTGCAGTTCAACCCGATCCTGTTCGTCAACGCCGGGACGGAGAACGTGCCGGAGGCCTGCCTCTTCGACGCGCTCTGGGACATCAACGACAAGGGCGCGTTCGTGCCCAACCTCGCCGCGCAGGTGCCCTCGCGCCAGAACGGCGGCATCTCCGCCGACGGCCTGACCTGGACGGTCAACCTCAAGCGCGACGTGAAGTGGAGCGATGGCGCGCCCTTCACCGCGAAGGACGTCGAGTTCACCTACCAGGCGATCGTCAGCCCGAACACGCCGGTGCGCAGCCGCACCGGCTTCGACCTGATCAAGGCGTTCCGGGTGAAGGACGACTTCACGATCGAGATGGAACTGTCGCGCCCGTTCGTGCCGTTCCTCTGGGCGTGGCAGAACATGCACATCATCCCGCGCCACATCCTCGGCAACGAGGCGAACCTCGCGACAGCGACGTTCAACGCCAACCCGGTCGGCACCGGCCCGTTCCTGCTGCGCAGCCGCACCGCCGGCAGCCACATGGTCTACGAGCGCAACCCGAACTACCATCGCGGGCCCGCGAAGGTGCGGCAGTTCATCCACAAGTTCGTGCCCGACCAGATGGCCGCCTTCGGCCAGGCGCGCACCGGCGAGATCGACTATTTCGGGCTGCTCGGCGTGCCGCCTGATCGCTGGACGGAAGTGCGCAACCTCCCGGACCGCGACTTCCTCGTCTATCACACGCCGAACGTGCAGTTCATCTACTACAACTGCGGCAAGCCGCAATTCGCGGACGCGCGGGTGCGCAAGGCGCTGACCATGGCGCTGCAGATGCAGAAGTCGATCGACGACATCTACTTCGGCACCTGGCCGCGCTCGCTGTCGTACCTGCAGCCCACGCACTGGGCCTACAACAGCAACCTGAAGGACTACACGAACGACCCGGCGGGCGCGGAGAAGCTGCTCGACGAGGCGGGCTGGCGGCGTGGCGCCAACGGCATCCGCCAGAAGGACGGCGTCGAGCTCAAGTTCACGATGTCGACCACCGCGGGCAACGTGGCGCGCCAGGGCTGCCAGGCGCTGTTCCAGCAGAACTGGAAGCAGATCGGCGTCGAGATGGAGATCCGGAACATGCCGGCCTCCGTCGTGTGGGGCGAGTACACGACGCGCTCGCAGTTCGACACGCTGCTCGTCGGCTGGGACCCGACCGTGGGCCTCGACCCCGACTACACGGCGCGCGCGCATTCGAGGATGATCCCCGTCAAGCACCGCCAGGGCAGCAACTACGTGCAGTACGAGAACGCGGAGGTCGACAGGCTGCTCGAGCTCGGCGTGACGCAGACCGAGCAGGCCGACCGCGTGAAGACCTACCACCGCATCCAGGAGATCCTGCACGAGGAAGTGCCCTTCGCGGCGCAGGGCGGGTCGGTGCA
>CAIXEV010000276.1 GCA_903918555.1 uncultured bacterium
CGCGAACGCCCTCGCGCTCGTCGTCGTCGATCTGGCCATTCTTGTTCTTGTCGACCGCGTCCATGAACGCCTTGCGCTGCTCCTCGGGCATGCGGTCGAGGAACGAGTTGGGATCGAAGTTGCCGCGGCCACCCGCTGCGCCGCGGGCGCGCGGGAGCTTCTCGAACTGCTCGGGCGTCAGCAGCGCCTTGAGACGCTCCTGGTAGCGCTCGCCGACCTGGCTGCGGTCGTCGAAGACCTTGCGCGTCGGATCCTCGGCGTTGTCGCCGCCGAAGGCGCCGCCGCCGGCCGCCATGCCGCGCGCCATGCCCGAGACGCCCATCGACATCATCGAGACGAAGCGCTGGCCGTCGGTCACGATGCGCGCGGGCTCCTCGGTCTTCGCGAGGTTCTTGAGACGCTCGTTGAGCGGCGCGACCTCGCCCTTGTACGCCCCGAAGAGCTCGGTGACGGACTGAAGCACCGCGGGATCGAGGCCCTCGAGCTTCATCGCCTCCTCGAACATGCGGTCGGTGCCGGTCGGACGGTAGATGCGGTCCCAGCCCGCCGCGAGCACGGCCTTGTTGAGCTGCGTCGACCACTCGCCCTCGCCGAGCGCCGTCACCATGTTGCCGCGGAACTCGTCGTTCACATCGCGCACGGCGACGCGCAGCTCGGACTGGCGCTTGAAGATGCGTCCGGCGGCCTCGCTGTCGCCGTCCTGCATCGACTTGAAGAGGCGCGGCAGCGACTCCTCGATGTAGCCGTTGCGGGCCTTGAGCGCGTTGTCGAGGCGCGTCTCGTAGTCGTTGAAGAAAGGCTCGACCTTCGCGAACTGGTCGGGCGGCAGGCGCAGCTCGTCGACCACGAAGAAGAGGTTCACATTCTCGCCGGAGATGCGGCCGCGCGGCAGCGTCTTCTCGCGGTTGAGGAAGCGGTCGAACGCCGGCCACTGCGAGATCTGGTCGTCGTCGAGCACGACCTTGAGACCCTCGACGAAGCTGTCGCGCAGCTTCGTCTTGCGGCCCTGCCACGCCTCGAGCTTGGTGAGCATCTCGCCCATCGCGGCCTTGACCTCGGCGTCGAGGCCCGAGGCCTGCGCCTCGTTGGCGAACTGCTCGGTGACCTTCTGCATGCGCTCGCGGAAGAAGCTGCGGCGCGTCTCCTCGTCCATCGGGCCGTTCGCGGCCTCGGCCTCCTCGATCTCCTTGCGGATCTTGTCCATCGTGTCGCGCATCTGCTGCTGGCGCTCGGGCGAGGTGAACGACCGCATGAGGTTGCGGCCCATCTCGGCCATCGACGTCATGATCGCCTCGGCCTCGGGCTGGAAGGTCGACTCGTAGTCGACGAAGAGCTGCTCGAGCACGACGCCCTGGTCTTCGGTGAGGTTGAGCTGCTTGACGAAGATCGGGATGTCGCGGCGCTGGAAGTCGGCCTCGAGCACCTCGCGGACATCCTGCATGCCGCGGCCCATGCCGCCGCCTCCCATCATGCGTCCCATGCCACCGCCGCCGCCGAAGCCGCGACCCATGCCGCCGCCACCGCCACCGCCGCCGCCACCGCCGTCTTGGCCGCGCTGACGACCGCCGCCGTCGCCGCGGTTGCGGCCTTCGCGCTGGCCACCCGCCGGGGGCTCGGCCTGCGCGAGAACGAGCGACTCGCTGGCGACGAGCGTCGCGGCTGCGAGAATGGCGGAACGAAGTGAGATCTGCGTCAGGGAGAAGAGGCCGGGCATCGGGGGGCTCCGTGTATTTCGAACTTGCGTGCGACCAGCGGGACGCCGCGGGCGCGCCTTACAACGACCGCGGGCGGTCGGTATGGCGACATCCTGTCAGGAATTCTCAGAGACGGCATCAACAGACTGAGCCAAAGGGGCGACTTTGGGGGGCGGTGGGTCGAATCCAACTGTGCGATTCCGATAACTGTAACTCTCCTCTGAATTCGCTGCCCCCGATTTCCCGCCGACTCGGACGAGCCGAAACACAGGGTGGCATCTGATGTCGACCTTTCCTCCCCACCAGCCCGAGCCGATGGTTCGAGGCGGGCTTCCCGTTCGGGCGCTCGTCTTTGAGCGGGATTCGCACGCGTGCGCGGCGATGCTGCGCACGCTTGAAGCCTGCGGTTTCGCGGTCACGCGCGTTTCCAGCGCCGCCGACATCGTCGATGCGCTCCGAGATGGGCTGCCCACGGTGGTGGTCGCCGACCTCTTTGGCGACGACCGGCTGTTCGACGACCTCCGCGCGGGCCTCGCCGCGTCCCCCGCCCAGACCTCGCTCATCGCGCTGAGCGGCACGCTCTCGGCGCAGCGCGCGGTGCGCTGGATGCGCTCGGGCGCCGACGATGTGCTGGTCAAGCCGATCGATCCGCTCGAGCTTCGCGCCGCCGCCACGCGCGCGGCGGAGCGCCTCGTGATCCGCCTCCGCATCGCGCCGACGCGGCCTGCGTCGGGCGGCGACCCGCTCGCGGCGATCGTCGGAAGCGACCCCCGGCTGCAGCGCGCGCTCGACATGGCGCGCGCGGCGAGCCGCGTGCGTTCGACCACGCTGATCCAAGGCGAGACCGGAACGGGCAAGAGCACGCTCGCGCGCGCGATCCACGAGTCGGGTTCGCGCGCCGGCAGGCCGTTTGTCGAGATCGCCTGCGGCTCGATTCCCGAGGCGCTGCTCGAGAGCGAGCTGTTCGGCCATGTGAAGGGCGCCTTCACGGGCGCCGTCGCCGACAAGAAGGGCCGCTTCCTCGCGGCCGACGGCGGCACGCTCTTCCTCGACGAGATCAACACCGCCACCAGCACCATGCAGGTCAAGCTGCTGCGCGCGCTGCAGGAGCGCGCCTTCGAGCCGGTCGGCAGCGACGAGACGATCCAGGTCGATGTGCGCGTGATCGTCGCCACGAACCAGCCCCTCGAACGGCTCGTCGACGAAGGCCGCTTCTCGCCCGACCTCTACTACCGCGTGCATGTGCTGCCGATCGACCTCCCGCCGCTGCGCGAGCGCACGACGGACCTCGAGCGCCTCGCCGTGCACTTCCTCGCGCGAAAGTCGGCGGAGATCGAACGCACCATCCTCGGGTTCGAGCCTGACGCGATCGAGACGATGCGCCGCTACCACTGGCCGGGCAACATCCGCGAGCTTGAGAACGCCGTCGAGCGCGCGGTGATCCTCTGCGACGGCGCGCGCATCGGCGCCGGGCATCTTCCGGACCGCGTGCTGCGTGCGTCCACAATCGGCGCACAGGCGGATGCGCCATCGCCCTCACTCAAGTTGAACTCGATTCCGGCCGCGCAGGTTTCGCCGCAGGCGCAGGACGCGCGCACGCTCTCCCAGCGGCTGCGCGACCCGGAGCGCGCGGCGCTTCTCGACACGCTTGAGAAGCACGGATGGAACCGAACGCAGGCGGCCAAGGCGCTTGGCATCAACCGAACCACTCTTTATCGGAAGATGCGCGACCTCGGGCTCACCCATCTCGGCGAAGCCGGCTAGGCATAGACGCTACAGGCCGCACAAATCGAACCAACGGCGCAGATGATCGGCTGAACCGTTTGCTTCCGCTTGGACCCCTGACAAACTGAAGTTACGCCGCGAAGCGTGAACCGAATTCGCTTCGGGGAAGTATCATCGCCGCCGAGGGAACGTCCTCGTCGAGATCAGGGAAGGTCTCGCCTACCCGTCAGGATGTCATGCGGGCAGGTGAATTGTTCGTGTTTGCGCCGAGGACGGCGCGCACGATTTTTGTTCGGATTTGGAAGAGGAATCACAAATGAAGATCTCATCGCTGTCGTCAGGGCAGGCGCTCGTTGGCTTCTCCGCCCTTGCTTTGTCTGTCTCCATCGCGTCCGCCGCGAACTTCCCCCGTGTCAACGGATACCGCTCCGAGGCGGACAGCCCCGCCGTGGCCGCAGGGCTCGCGGGCGTGCTTGTCGTCGACAAGCTCGAGACGCCCGACCGCACGCTTGGCCTCGCGGTCAGCTCGGGTTCGGTGGTCGCCGCGAACTCCGTCGACTTCGACGACGCCTCGCTCGACGGCGCGGGCACGACGGGCAAGTCGCTCGCGCTTGGCGCGTGGTTCCCGTTCGCGGCGCCGAACACGACCCTCGGCTTCAACTCCACCGATCTTGGCGCGCCCCCGCGATTCGCGGGCGTCGTCGTCACGAACGCGAGCGGCGTCGAGAATCCCGACGGTTCGGTCGCGCTCATCCCCGTGATCATGACGGTCTACATGACCGACGGCACGAGCATGCAGCAGATCTTCAATGTCTCGAGCGCTGAGAACGACGCGACCGACGACATCTTCATCGGCGTCGACCTCGGCGCCGACGCGACCGTCGGCATCGACTCGATCAACATCTCCGCCACGACGCCGATCCAGATCGACCACATCCAGTACACGAGCGTGGCCGCGTTCGGCCCGCAGTTCGTGAAGGACGACCACAACGGCGACGGCCGCTCGGATGTCGCGTGGTTCTACGAGCCCGGCCGCAAGTCGGCGATCTGGAATGTGCTCCCCAGCCTTGTGTCCGGCGGATACACCTCGATCAACCCCGGCTCGGTCGATTCGGACCTCGTCGGCACGGGCGATGTCGACGCCGACGGCAAGGCCGACATGCTCTGGTACAACAAGGTCTCCAACCGCTACACGATCTGGAAGATGGACGGCGCGAACGCCGCCGCGACCGAAATCGTGCGCTATGTCGGCACCGACTGGGTCCCGATCGCGTTCACCGACATCAACGGCGACCGCAAGGCCGACTGCGTGTTCCGTCGCACCGGGGACGGCAAGACCGAGATCGCAGTGTGGCTGATGGACGGCACCTCGATCGTCAGCGGCGTGCTCACGAGCTTCCCCGCCACCTACACCGCGGCGTTTGTCGGCAACTTCGATTCCGACGCGGCCGGCGAGCTGATCCTCCGCAAGGGTGGCAGCGCGATCGACGCCGGTGCGCTCTTCATCTCGCAGTTCACCGGCGCGACGCCGAGCGCTCCGACCCGCATGCTCAATGGGCTCGGCTCGTCCGAGCCGGCGCTCTCCTCGGCGTTGCAGATCGAAGGCGCGGCCGACACCGACGCCGACGGCATCGACGATCTGATCGTCCGCGGCAACGACACGATCAGCCGCTGGAAGATCGGCGCCTCGGCGGTGCAGTCGAAGGCGGCCATCTTCTCGGGAACCGGTTCGTACTGGACGATCGTCGGCTTCCCCGACTTCGACGGTGACCGTCGCCGTGGCATCCTGTTCCGCGGTGGAAGCGGCGAGACCTGGTCGTGGGAACTGAACGGCGCGGCGATCGTCCGTTCGGGCGCGCTGAACACGGTCGACCCGACCTGGAAGATCGCGACCAAGCAGAACTGACGCGGCGCGGCCACGCGGCCTGCATCGCGCGAAGTTCAACCTGAAGCACATCCACACGCCCCCGACTGCACGGCAGCCGGGGGCGTGTGCGTTTTGCATCGTGCGCTTTTGGGTCCTGCCCGCACAGACGGAATCCCCCAAGGCCCTCGCCGTTCGTGGGAATTCGCCCTGAATCCCGGTGGCGAATCTCCGAGCGCTCGCTTCGATGCGGACTGCTCCGTCTGGCTCAACTCACCCAATCCAACGGACGATCTTCCGTGGCGCTCGGCGCATTCGAGAAGCCCCGTCCAAGGGGGAAGGAGAGACTGCATGCGTGGTTTGTGTCTTTGGGGCTTGATGACTGTTGGCGCATTGGTGCAGCCTGCGATCGGCGACTTCGCCGGGTTCACGGCGACACGCACCGAAGTGATCGGCACCGAAGGCACCTACCGTGTCGTGCGCGTCTACGCGAACTTCACGCGTGCCGACGACCGTCTCCTCAACATCTTCGATGTGCAGGTCTCGCTCTCGGGCTCGACATCGCCGACCTTCCTGCAGGCCTCGGACGAGGACTACGAGGCGCTGCCCTCGTTCCTCCCCTATCCCGCGAACATCCCCGGCGAGGCGTGGGATGTCGACAGCTTCATCACGATCGGCGCCGAGCAAGGCGACCCGTCGAACGGCACCGTCGCCGATCCTGACTTCAACGACTCGGGCGCCACAAGCGGCGCGGGCATCGACGGCGGCGGCTGGTACAACCTGCCGCCCACCAACTCGCACGGCGTCCCCGGCGCCGATCTCCGCGTGCTGGTCGGCCAGTTCAGCATCGCCGATGCGGAGTATGCGCCCGATGTGCGGCTGCACTTCGCCGCAACCCTCGGCGTCGCCTCCAACGGCGTGCTCACCTTCGGCAACCAGGGCGTGAAGTTCACGATGGCCTCCTCCGCGAGCGGCAAGTATGTCGCCGACGACATCGACGGCGACGCGATGAGCGACATCGTGTTCGTGCAGCCGAACTCGAACCAGATCTTCGGATGGCTGCTCGACGGGTTCGACCTCAAGAGCCTCGCGCTGCTCGACGGCGGCGGCCCGAGCGGCGCCACGATCCAAGGCCTCGGCGACACCGATGGCGACGGCAAGGCCGATGTGCTGTGGCGCGGGAGCGACGGCCGCTTCGCGATCAGCCAGCTCGATGGACTGACGGTCGCCGCGACGACGACCTTCGCCTACAACCCCGGCCGCGCCTGGCGCGTCATCGCGTTTGGCGATGTGAGCGGCGACGAGAAGGCCGACATCGTCTTCTACAACGCATCGACCTCGCAGGTGGCCGTCTGGCTGCTGAATGGGCCGAGCATCGCCGGCGGCGGACTGCTTGGCTCGCTGCCGAGCGCGACGCCGCTCGCGGTCGGCGACATCAACGGCGACGGCAACCGCGACATCGTGTGGCGCCGCTCCAACGGACAGATCTGGGGCTGGCTCCTCAACGGAACCTCCGCGCCGGTCTCGACGCGCATCGGCACCACCGTGGTGGGGACCGACTGGCAGGTGCCCGTGATCGCCGACCTCGATGGCGACTGCATGGACGACCTCATCTGGCGATCGAGGTCGACCGGCATGGTCATCAGCTGGAAGATGCATGGCCTCACGCTCGATGCCTTCGCGATCCTGCATCCCGGCATCTCGACGGACTGGACGATCGAGGGCGCGCCCGACATCGATGGCGACGGCAGGCGCGAGGTGCTGTGGCGCAACAAGTCGACGAGCCAGACCGCGATCTGGACGATGAACAACCACGCGAGCTACGGCGGCGGTTTCTTCACCAGCGCCAGCGGCGCATGGGACATCGTCAAGGCGACCGAGCTCGAGATGCCCTGACGGCGCCCGCGCCGAACGCGGCCTTCGGCGGTGATACACTCGCCGCGATGGACGATCCCGCGTCCCACCGCCGCGCTGAACTCACGCGAATCCTCGAGGTCTACGAGGCGCTCGGATATCCACGCGCGACGGTGACCCAGTGGTCGCTGCCCGCGACGGATGTCGCGGATCTCTGGGCACTCGCGGCGCGCTCGGGTGCGCGGCGCGTGCTCGAGGTCGGCTCGTTCGTCGGCACGAGCGCGTTCCTCATGGCGCAGGCGCTGCCTGGCGCCGAGGTGCATTCGGTCGACCCGAACCTGCCGCTCGATGTGGAGTTCACCGCGATGGGCGCGGATGGCCGTGGCGCGGATCTCTCGCGCCGGACGCTCGAGGTCGCGCGGCTCGCGGCGACGCGGCTCGGGCTCGAGTCGCGGGTCCACTTCCATGAGGGCGGATTCGCGGTTGGCTCGACCTTCGCGCTCGACGATGTGCCGGTAAGCGTGGTGGGGCCCGAGATCTGCCGTGCGCACGGGCCGTTCGAGTTTGTGTTCGTGGACGGGCTGCACTTCGAGGACGCGGTGGTCGCCGACCTGCGCCTCGCGCTCTCGGCGCTGGCGCCGGGCGGCACCGTCGCGCTCCACGATTGCGTGGGCTACTGGGGCTCGCATGTACGCCGCGCCGTGGCGCGCATCCTCGAGGAGGACGACTCGCTGTCGTTCGAGCACGCGCCCTACGGCGACTTGCTGCGCGCGATCGGCACGCTGTCGCGGCACGCAAGGAAACCGTCTGCGCTCGAGCAGCGCGCCGAGCGGTGCTTCGGAGATGTGCGCGGGCTCTCGGAGCATGTGGCGCGGCTGCTGCGCTCGACCTTCGCGGGCGCGCATTTCGAGCCGCGCGATGCGCTGGCGGCCGCGGTGGCGTCGCACCTCAGGGGCGCCGCGGATGGCGCGCCACGCGTGGTCGTGGCGTTCGATGCGATCGACGGCGTCGAGCCGTCGGCGCAGGGCGCTGCGCTTCGCGCGCTCACCGAAGGCGCCGACGCGGTCGTGCTCGGGCTCACGCCGCCGGGCGAGGCGGGCGCTGCGGGCGCGTGGTCGCGGCCGCTTGCGCAGCAGGTCGCGCGGCTCGCCGCGATGGGCTTCGAGTGCCACGACCTCGTCACGCCGTTCCTCGAGCCGTACACGCATGCCTTCGGCGGCGGCTCGGCGATTGCGCGCCGAACGAGTTTCCTGCTCGACACGGTCGTGGCGGTGCGCCGCGATGGACGGCTCGCGCCGTGCGTTTCAACGCGGACGCCGCTCGATGCGGCGGGCGCGCGCACGCTGAGCGACCTCAGGCTGCAGCTCCTCTTCGCAGCGTGCTCCTACGCCGATGTTCGGCCGAAGTACCAACAGCTTCACGATGGAGCCGCCGCGCTTCGGTCCGAAGCGGAACGCCAGCGCGCGGAGGCCTTGCGCCTCGCGGACATCGTGGCCGACTGGTCGGCGTGGCGCGTGCATCTCGGGCGGCTGCGGTTCTTGCGGCGGCACTGAGCGGCGGCTGCTTGCGGCGTCATTGAGCGGCGGCTGCTTGCGGCGTCAGTAAGCGGCGGCTGCTTGCGGCAGCCGCCTTTCGCGTGGGATGTGCGAGGGCGCGCCGTGCAGGCGAAAGCGAGCCGCCGCAGCGGCGAGCGCTCAAATCACGGCTTGATGATCTGCGCGCCGGCCGGAAGCGTGACGAGCA
>CAIXEV010000277.1 GCA_903918555.1 uncultured bacterium
GCGCGCGCGCGGCCGTCAGCGCGGCCTGCGGCGACGCGTGCGGAAGCCGCGCGATCGCGAACTCGCCGCGGGCGGCGGTGGGCGCCTGCGCGGGTTGCGCCGGGTCGGCGGTGGCGGCGGTGGCGTCGGCGTCGGCGTCGATGGCAGCGAGGGCCGCGAGCGCGAGGTCGAGGCGCGTGCGTTCGCCGCGCAGGAGAAGCCGCGCGCCGGCGGCATCGGAGGCGAGCGCCAGGCCCGCGATCGATCCATCGGTCGCAAGGAGTTCGAGGAGCGCGGTGCGTGCGTCGGCGAGGGTCGCGCGGGTCGGCGCGAAGGCCGCGGCGTCGCCAGCGATGTCGACGCGGTCGAGCGCGTTGACGATCGACTCGACGCGGTCGAGTTCGGCGCTCGACGACGCCGTGATGTTGAGCGCCGCGGGCTGCCCCTCGACGACCTCGAGGACGACGCCCGGCAGCACCGCACGCAGCGCTGCGGCGACCGCCGCCACATCGCGCGAGACGACGGCGACGGCGCGGGTCTCGCCGATCGGCGGCACGGCGGTCGAGCCGTTCGCCGCGGCTTCGGGCGCGGGTGGCGGTGGTGGCGCGGGCTCGGTCGGAGCCTGCCCAAGGGCGCTCGTCGCAAGCACAACCACCGAGGCGAGCCCTCGGCTGGCGTGGTTCAGCAACTTTGCGTGCGGGCGGTCGGTCATCCGTGTCCTATCGCGACTTCTGATTCCAGCCCCCGATTCCAGCGTCTACCCCTGCCTCTGCTGCGCGAGAAGCAAGGTCCCGATCCTACTCCGCTCGCGCACGCGACCACGCCGCCAAAGCGATGCGCGCGGGACAGATATGTCGGCTCAAGCGCGCGCACGGCGTGACAGACCCGCATCTCGTTGTCACACGGAAATCGACGGCGCTCCCTGACTGAGTCATTTGTACCGCATCAAGCGCCTCGAGACGCCGAAATCTGGTCATGATCGAGTGGTTTCGACCCGAATTTGGTGCGCCTACCAGACCCCGCCCGCCGCTACCCTGCGCCCCCCATGCGTGTCCTCAGCCTGTTGCCCTCCGCCACCGAACTCCTGGTCGCCGTTGGCGGCGAGCATCTGCTCGTCGGCCGCAGCCACGAGTGCGATTTCCCCGCGTCGCTCGCCCATCTTCCGGTGCTCACCAAGGCGCGTACCCACGGCGGTTCGTCCGCTGAGATCGACGCAGAAGTATCCGCCAGCCTGTCGTCGGGCCAGAGCCTGTACGAACTCGACGAGCGTCTGCTCGCGGAGCTCGCGCCTGATCTCATTCTCACGCAAAACCTCTGCGAGGTCTGCTCGATCGACCTCCGCACGGTCGAGCGGGTCGCCGCGTCGCTACCCCGTCAACCCGTCGTCGTCAGCCTCGACCCGAAGACGGTGTTCGATGTCTTCGACGACCTGCTGAAGGTCGGCGCCGCCGTCGGCCGCGCCGATGCCGCCGAGCGCTCGATGGTCGAGCTGCGCGCCCGCTACTGGAGCGCCGTCGACTTCGTGAACCCGTATGTGCCGGGGCCGGAGGTCCTGTTCCTCGAGTGGTGCGACCCGCCGTTCGTCGGCGGTCACTGGACGCCCGGGCTGATCGAGGGCGCCGGCGCGCGGCACTCGCTGAATCGGCTTGGGGCGAAGAGCCGCCGCGTGTCGCCCGAGGAGATCCTCGAGGCCGCGCCCGAGCGCATCATCGTCTGCCCGTGCGGCTTCGACCTCGCGCGCACGCGCGTCGATTTCGAGGCGCTCGAGAAGACCAAGTGGTGGCCGCTGCTGCCAGCCGTGCTCGACTCGCCGCGGCGGTCGATCGCGCTCGTCGACGGCAACCAGATGTTCAACCGCCCGGGGCCGCGGCTGGTCGACGCCTTCGAGTGGCTGGTTGGCTGGCTCAACCTCCGCGACGAACTGATCCCGCCCGGGTTCCCGGTCGAGTACCGGTAGGTCCTTCTCGGGCCCGCCCGCGCGGAGCGACTGCCCAAACGGCAGCGGGTCGCGGCGCGGCCGACCGCTTCGGCAATCAGGACAGCGTCCCACACGCCCGCAAGGCTGGCGCGGGCTTTGCATTCGGGCTCGACCTCCCGCACCGCGGGATAGGAAGAGAGACCACCACCATGCGATTCGACAAATTCACAACCCTCGCGCAGGAAGCCGTGTCCGCAGCCCAGAACCTCGCGGTCGGCGCCACCAACCCCGAGATCACGCCGCTGCACCTTCTCTCCGCGCTTGTGAGCGAGAAGGGCTCGAACGCGACCACGATTCTGCAGAAGGCCGGTGTCGACGCCGCGCGCGTCGCGAGCCTCACCGAGGCCGAACTGCGCCGCCTGCCCAAGGTGCAGGGCGCGACCGCGGGCAACGCCTCGCGCGACCTCGTCGAGGTGCTCAACGCCGCCGAGCGCGACGCGCAGAAGATGAAGGACGCGTATGTGTCGACCGAGCATCTGCTGATCGCGCTTGCCGATGTGAAGAGCGGCGCGAAGGAAGTGCTCTCGACGCTCGGCGTCGACCGCAAGCGCGTGCAGGCCGCGGTCGACGCGATCCGCAAGGCGTCGGGCGTCACGAATGTCACCGACCAGAACGCGGAGTCGACCTACGAGGCGCTCAAGAAGTACGGCATCGATCTCGTCGAGAAGGCGCAGCAAGGGAAGATCGATCCGGTCATCGGCCGCGACGAGGAGATCCGCCGCTGCATGCAGGTGCTGTCGCGGCGCACGAAGAACAATCCCGTGCTGATCGGCGAGCCGGGCGTCGGCAAGACGGCGATCGCCGAAGGCTTGGCGATCCGAATCGTGAACGGCGACTGCCCCGAGTCGATGCGCGAGTCGCGCATCATCGCGCTCGATGTCGGCCAGCTGCTCGCGGGCGCCAAGTACCGCGGCGAGTTCGAGGAGCGCCTGAAGGCCGTGCTCCGCGAGGTCGCGTCGAGCGAGGGCCGCATCATCCTCTTCATCGACGAGCTCCACACGATCGTCGGCGCGGGGCAGAGCGAAGGCGCTGTCGGCGCGGGGCAGCTCTTGAAGCCGGCGCTTGCGCGCGGCGAGCTGCGCTGCATCGGCGCGACCACGCTCGACGAGTACCGCAAGCATGTCGAGAAGGACCCCGCGTTCGAGCGCCGCTTCCAGCCGGTGTTCGTCGGTGAGCCGAGCCTCGCGGACACGATCGCGATCCTGCGCGGGCTCAAGGAGCGCCACGAGACGCACCACGGCGTGCGCATCCAGGATGGCGCGATCGTCTCTGCCGCGACGCTGTCGCAGCGCTACATCGCAGACCGCTTCCTGCCGGAC
>CAIXEV010000278.1 GCA_903918555.1 uncultured bacterium
GCTTCACCTGCGAGCGGATGACCTTTACGGGATTCATTCTTGGACGATCGGAACGATGGACTTCGGCTTCAGCTGTCCGTTCGTCAAGGCAAAGAGCTCGACGATGCGCGCATCCGCGTGCGTGAGCGTATTGGTCTCGTACCTCCATCGTAGGACGCGCATGGTCTCGTCGGGGCGCGCCGTGGCGGTGATCTCGTTGGTCGCGAATAGCACGAGTTCCTTAGCCTCAGCGATGTGCTGGAAGTGCATGAACCGGTTGTACTCCCAGCCTTCTTCCGGCGGCTCGTGCGTCACGATCTCCTTGCCGAGGTCGGGCGTATAGAGCCGCATCATCGTTTCGTTCCGCTCAAGAAGGAACAGTTGGCCGGCGATGGAGATCGCGCCGTGCGGCCCTTGGGCGAGCCAGAACTCGTCATCCTCCAGCCTGCGCTCGAACACGACCGGCTTCTCGGCCGGACGGCTGTACGCGAGGCCGGCCTCGGAGCGGACGTAGGTCACTCCATCGAGCTTGAACCACTTGTGGAGCCTCCCGGCTTGGTTCCAGATCTCAATAGGGCTGACGACCAGATGGTTAAGGTCGTCGGTCAGGAACAGGCGCACATTGTTCAGGGTCTCGATCGAACGCGCCTCCGCGAACCGCTTGGACAGCCACGGATCGTCGATCGGCTCGCCGGTGAAGAGGTCGAAGCACGCGGTCTTGCCGTCTTCGCGCAGCACGCCGTATCTGCCCGTCTCCGTGCGGATCCGGTCCTCGCTTCCCGGCATGAGCTTGCTGGGGATTAGCCGCGTGTCACCTTGCCTCTTCCAGGTGCCGCCCGCGGGCGACAGTGCCAGCTCGTCGCGCGCGAGCAACCCGCGTTCCGCGGCCGGGATAAAGCGCAGCAGCGTGCCGTCGACGTCGAACCTGCAGTCGGGAGTGGCGGCGCGGGCGGCGGTGTCCTTCTTGTCAAATGTCTCTCCGCTGGAGAAGCTGATGTCCGAGCGATCGTTGGGAACATCCCAGAGCGGCCCGACGACCGTGGCGCTGTTCGCGATGGGTTGCGACGAGCCGAGATCGACGCGGACCAGGTAGCCCTTCGCGTCGGCGGTGCGGAGATTCCGTTCGCCGCGGGGCACCCAGGACCGCGAGGTTTCGACGACAAGGCGCAGTTCGTTGCCGGCGAGGAACTGCTGCCGGATCGCGATGTGGGCGCTCATCAGGCGCGGGCTGCTCGGCTCGGTGCTGCGGGCGGAGAGCGGCTGCAGCGCGGCGAAGCCGACGATCGCAGCACGAGCGGCGAGCCTTGCGAGCGATGGTGCCAGCGACGGGGTGCGCATCGAGGGCATCATGCGTCGGTTTCGTGCCCGCGTGGCGGCACCCGATCGTCGGACGACCGATTTTCCCGCCGCAACGCAAGGTCGATCCTGCCGGGGCGCCTGCGCGCTCGGCTGCCACGGAACGTCACCTGATGATCCCGCCGGTGACGAAGCGCCGGCCGCTCTCGGTCTCGCAGTAGTAGGCCCACATCGTCGGCGGCGTTCCGAAGTTGTTCGGGTCGACGACCGATGCGCCGGGCTCGATCCACTCGCCCTGCACCCCGTACCACTCGATGAAGTCCGTCGCCGTGAAGAAGCGACCAGTGGTCGTGTTCAGCTCGAAGTGATCGCCTTGCTTCGAGTAGCCCGCGGACTTGAGCACGCGTACGCGCTCGGTCGAGAAGTTCGTCAGCCGTGTCGGATAAAACGCCGCGATTCCGTGCTGTCGGCGCGCGTGCTCGGTCCGAACTCGACCCGTACGATCGATGTTCCCTCAGCCAGGTCGGCCTCGGAGAGCTGGTCGTCCTCGAGCGCGTCGGTCGGTTCGCAGATCCTCACCTACGGCGGCAATGGAAGATTGCCAGGGCAGTGGTACTCGAGCAGGTTGCCCCTCGGGTATGCGACGAAGAACGCCTGGACTTCTTCGAGCGGGAACGTCCGCGACCCGCACGTGGCGACCGTCGGGACGGTGACCGTGGCGATCTCCACCCAGACCTCCGGACTCGCGGTCGGTACGCCGACGAACATGCGGTAGTCGCTCCGATCACGTGCGTGCGCGAGCAACCGCTTCCCTGCGGACGGACGCCGCGGATGCCGCATCGGCGCGACGATGATGCCCGCGCCCACCAAGCCGGCAGCGACGAGCATCGGGACGACTTCGGCGTCGATCATGGGCGTTCTCCGCGGCACGTCGCCGCATGGAGAACGGCTGCGGTCAAGCGATCCCTGCAGCGGGGCGTGGGTGCGCTGGCGGCGTCATGGCGCGTGAGTACCTTCGTGCGCGGCGGAGCGCGACTGAACGGCGCCCACGGGCTCGCACCGCACCTCGGTCTTCACCGAGTTCGCGATGAAGCACTCCTCGTGCGCCTCGTGGTGCATGGCGGCGATCTCGTCGGGCGTCGGGACGCGGTCGCCTGAGAACAGCACCTCCGGCCGCAGCGTCACCGTCAGCATCGCCTCGCGGCCATCGGCGTTCTTGCCCATCACGCCAACGGCCGCGTCGAAGTAGCGGTCGACGCGGAACTTCCGCTTCGCGGCGATCGCGAGGAACCACAGCATATGGCAGCTCGAGAGCGACGCGACGAACGCCTCCTCGGGGTCGACCGCCGACGCGTCCGACATCGGCAGCGGCACGACATGCGGCGAAGACGAGCCAGGGACCTCGACTCCGCCGTCGAAACGGAGGAGGTGGCGGCGGCTGTATCGGTTGTCGGTGAACGGCTGTTCGCCGCGCTGCCAGAGAACTTGAGCGTTGTAGTGCGCCATGTGCGTCGCCAGAGTCAGGGGTGCTTCGGTCGCGGCACGAACCGCGAGCGGCGGCGACGAGTCTACGCGTTTCATGGCACCAGGCGATCCGCGCAGGGCCGCGAGGTTCTCGTCGTGCGACGCTTACCGAATCACGCGCCAGCTAGGCTTCGCGAGCACATAGCGGAGGCTCGCCTTTCGGATGTCCGACCCCTCTGGCACGGGAATCCCTTGCGGCAACTCGCCGGTTGCGTGGTCTTCCTCTCGAAACGCGGGGAGGTCCGCGCGTTGCTCGAGGACGCCTACGACTTCGACGCGCTTTCCACTGACATCGGCCGGCCAATGCCGGGCGTCGACCCAGAGGCTGAGATTTCCCTCGGTGACCTTCGGGCCGAGCTTCCAGTTCTCCGCAACGCCGGTGACGGCGACGCGCTGTCCGATCAAGGACTCCGGGGCGTCTGCGTCGCTGACCGCTCGCGCGTCCGGGCGAAGGGTGCAGGCGGTCAGGGCCAGGGCGAGGGTCGCGATCGTGAAGTGAATGATGCGCATGGCGGTGAAGTGGTATCGGCCGCAGCGACGCTCGTTGCGGAGCGATCGACGGGCGCCTCGATCGGTGCGCGCCATGTGGCTCCCTCTGTCCCTCGTTTGCATCGAGCGATTGGGCCTCGCCACTCGACTCGGGATCGGAGTCTAGAACAGCATCGCCCCGCGCTCGGGCCCAACCGTCTCGAGGGCCGCCATGAGCGCCTTCCTGCGCTCCCGCTGAGTCGGACGGCCAATGCAGGCGCCCTGCAGGCATGCGAAGGCATCAATCTCAGAATTCCTTGGCATTCCTGACAGGACATGCTGGCGACTTGCGCTGTCGAAATGGACGTTTCCAGTGTCGACGCGGGTTGTAGCCTGCGGCGGGCGCTGTCGTTTCGCCAAGGAGAGTCGAAATGAAGACCGCCTTTCTCGCCATTCTCGGATCTGTCAGCATCGCGGCTCCAGCCGCTGCTGACCTCATGAACCTCCTGAACTACAACCTGACCGGGGCCGCAGGCAACGAGGCGCTGTGGGGCGGCATCGGCGGCAGCAATGTCTCGCCGCTCGACCTCGTGCGGGGCTCGGGACTCACGCCTTCGTCTGCAGCGAACAGCTTCACGGCGACGGGCTGGACCGGCCAGGCGACGGACTACTTCTCGTTTGGCTTGATCGTCGACGACGAGTTCATCGTCGATCTCGCGTCGCTCTCCATCGGCACGCGCTCCTCGGGTACGGGCCCGGGCACGATCGGCGTCTACTACAGCGGCGACAACTTCACGACGGCACTCGGGACGATCACCCAGGGCAACGGGACCAACGTCAACACCGTGATCGACCTTTCGTCGCTCACGAACCTCACGGGTCTCGTCGAGTTCCGTCTGAGGGCGATCGGAACGAACTCCGCTGCCGGCGGCACCACGTCCTCGACCGGCACCTTCCGCGTGACGAACTACTTTGAGAACAGCGTGAACCAGAACGGGTTCTATGTCATCGGCAGCGTGTCGGCGATTCCCGCGCCCGGCGCCATCGCGCTGCTCGGCATCGCCGGCGCGCTCGGCACGCGCCGCCGTCGCTGAGGCGGGCAGGTCGAACGATTCCAACGCTCCGCCGCGCGTGCTTCATCGCACGCGCGGCGTACTTTTTCCCTTGACTCTCCTTGCAGCGTGCAGCGCGCCGCCCATCGCGGCGCCGCGGCGCAGGACTCGCAATCGGCCAACGCCCGGCGGGCACGACGACTTCGTCGCGTGTCCGACGGCCTCGCTTGAATGGTCACGCACGCCGGCTTCGCAGCCGGAAGAGCAGGTATCCCGCGAACAGCACCCAGAGCGTGTTGGTCGTGACGAGCAGCCAGACATAGCGGCTCATCAGGCCGCGCGCCGATGCCACGACGCCGCGGGCCTCGTCCTTCGACAGCGTCGATTGGAAGGTCTCGAAGTTGGAGTCGTACATCCACACGCCTGCAAACTGCAGGTAGGCGAATGCGACGACCACCGCGGCGATCGAGAGCACGAGCAGCAGGATGTAGGCGATCGTCGGCGTCCGCATGATCTCGCGCATCTACCCTCCAGTTCCAGACGGGGGTCTCAGGAAACTGTGCAGCGCACGAGGCGCCACATCTTCGCCGGGTCATCATGTAGGGAATGAAAGCCGAGTTGCCGCCATTCCTCTCGCGCCTCCTGGGTCCACTCGTCCTCTGGCATGGATGCTCCCTCGATGCGGTCTGTGCGGCGAACGTCAGAGATCAGGGACGGGCGCGTGAGCGACCGTTCCCTGCATCGATTTCTTCGGCATCCTCATGACCGGTCGTGGCCGTTCGGCTCCACGCATCTGCCTCCAAGAGCTCAATCAGAGCGTCCAGCCTGCGATTGATGCCAGCGATCTGGCACTGCATGATCAGGTAAACGATCATGATCATCGCCAATGCAGTCACCGGGTCACTCCACGGAAGACTCCTCGCGCCCCAGAGAGAGAACACAGTTGCCAGGATGGCTGGTGCCAAAGCCGGAATCCATGTCTGCCCGCGATAACGCCTTGCCCTCTCCAATGGCAGCGTCCGTCGCCTAGCGCCGTCAAGTGCGAGGGAGGCAACAGCTTCCTGCTGCTCAGGTGGAAGCTTCTGAATTTGCTCTTTTGTCAGCGTTCTCATGCGGAACATCCAGTTGCGATGAAGTTCGAGCTAGGTTGCCGTAGCGGGTCGGCTTGAGCGAGGGGTTAGGCCGCACACGCCACGCGGCGAGTGCATGGTTGGCGTTGCGATTGGCTGCGACCGCTCGAAGATGCATCAAAGACAGTGAAGACGCAACGGCCTCGGTGGCAGATTCCGGTGCTTCTTGCCCAGCGGGCAGTCCGTGGCGCACTTTCAGAACCAGTGCCTCTGCATGGATTTGAGGAAGGTGGTTTCAATTGGGTAGCCCGACTGGTCGCCAATGACTGAATCAATGCCGCACTTTGGGCAGAGCGCTGTGGAGCCAAGTGCCAACTCTCGGTCTTCTGGGGTTCCTGCGGGCCAATCAACCCAGTCCTTGATCTCGCTGGGACTGAAAACACTCAAGCAGTAGAAGCAACCGCACTTCTGGCTGCTCAGGACTTCGCAGCGGTGCTTCGAGCTGTGCTTGTGGGCTGAGAGAACGGCTGACATCTCGCGGTGCTTCTTCTGTGCGGCCCAACATTTGATTCTGCGGTTCCGCGTAGCCGGGAAACCTCGCAAGAATGTACCTCTCGGCGGCCCCAACGGCTCGCTTTCCGTGCGACCTTTGGGCGAAGAACCGCGCGTAGCCGCCTGTTCTTCTCTCGCCGCAGAGCGCGTGGGGTGACAGTTCTGTGTTTCCGCAGAACACGCTTGGGGCGACCTTGCGGGGAATGTGTCATGGCCGTCAGGGTCATCCCGATCGGGCGGTACCGTCGCGCGAGATGGCGTATCGGATGTGGATCATGGCCTTCCGTCGCTTTCACCGAGGAAGCGACGGATGGCGGCATCCGCGTTCGATGGGCGCGGTGGAGGTCGACGCGTTTCTGTCGCATCTCGCCGTCGAGCGGAAGGTCGCGGCCGCCACGCAGAACCAGGCGCTGAACGCGATCGTGTTTCTCTACAAGCAGGCGCTCGAGATCGACCCGGGTTCCTTCCGCGCGGTGCGGGCGCGCCCCTCGAGACGGCTTCCGACGGTCCTGAGCCGCCGTGAAGTCGTCTTGGTCATCAACGCGATCCCGCCGCCGATCCGGCTGCTCGCCGTGTTCATGTATGGCGGCGGGCTGCGCGTCGGCGAGGCGTGTTCGGTTCGTGTGACGGACCTCGATCTCGACCACCTCCGGCTGACGGTTCGACGCGGCAAGGGCGACGACGACCGCGTGGAGCCTCGAGTGGCAGTACCTGTTCGCCGCGGCTCGGGCAGCAGGCACCACGCGGCGGATGACCGCCATGTCTTCCGCCTCTCATTCGCGATGCATCTTCTCGAGGATGCCTACGACATCCGCACGACTCAGACGCTGCTTGGCCACTCCCATGTGGAGACGAAGAAGGTCCACACCCATGTCGTCAGACAGAGCCCGGAAAGGTCGCGTGATCGCCCATCGACCTTTTCCTTGAACCCGATCTCGGCGACTTCGAGGGGAGGGCGTTCGTCGTTGTCTGGTCCAGCTTTCCCGCGGGCCGACCGGAACATGTGTGTCTGAACTCTCACATGACCATTTGCGGACAAGGGCTCGTCGTCGGTCAGCTGTCCGTTGGCGCGTCGTCGTCGAGGACGGGTGCAATGACCCGCTCGTACTGCAGCGTCACGTAGTGCACCCGGAGGAGGAGAAGCGGTAGGCCCGCCAGACTCATCGGCGTGGACCGCGGGAAGGCGTCGAATCCCGCCGCCGTTGCCCGGCCCAGCGCAGCGGTGACGAGCGGCAAAGTCGCTTGGACGGTGGCGTGCGGCACGCCGCGCTCGGCAAGCTGCCGCACCAAGGAGCGTATCTCCGCGAGCAGTCGAGGCAGGCCGACAGCCACTACGCCCGATCGCATGCCATGTTGATCGAGTGATGGGTTCGGGGTCATGGGGCTGCGGCGGTGAGCCTGCCGATCGCTCTCGTGCGGAGCGAAATGGAGGCCGTCAACCGCTTGCTCGGCGTTCATGCGAAGAAGGCTCAGGGGCTCGACGATCACCGAAGAAGCCGCTCTACGAAGGTGCGCCACCAAGAGCGCCCCGTCGAGCTGCGCCGGGCTAAGGCTTTCGATGCGTCCAATCGCATCGCTGGTGTCCGCGTTCCAGGGGAGTACGGCATGCACCACCGTGCCGGTGGCGTCCACGAGCGGCCATCGGAGAAGTTGCCTAGATCGATCGAAGCTCGCCGGCCCGTACCCCGCAGGTCGCAGCAACGCCCACTGTCGGTTCGGAAGTGGCTCAGCCAGAAGGCTGCGCGGCATGGCCTCGTCGAGGCGCTGTCCGAGTTCGCGCCACGACGCGATCGATGGGATCTCAGCGAGTGCCCCCTCCGCAAGCGGCCGCACGAAGGCATGCGTGGCATCGCTGGCGGCGATGCGCCCCAGTTCATCGCGTCGCGCCCCCGTCAGGGTCACAGAGCGCCCCGTCGCCGCTTCTGGCGCGGCCAGTCCGATCCACGGACCCGGTTGCCGATACCGCGACACCGGGTCGAATCCACGCATCGTCGACGGGCGCGCGTCGGTGCACACCGTGAATGATTGCTCCGAGGGTGACCAGAAGACCATGGTGAGCCCGTGGAATCCCGTCGGTGAACGAAATGCGCGTGCTCCGAGGCCGATGAGCC
>CAIXEV010000279.1 GCA_903918555.1 uncultured bacterium
GGCGCCGAGCCGTGCGCGCAACGCGTCGTCGCCGAGCAGCCGAAGCACCGCGTCGCGCAGCCCCGCCGCGTCGTTCGCCTCGCACAGGATGCCCGTGTGTCCGTCGTCGACCGCGTCGCCCACGCCGCCGACGCGCGTCGCCACCACGGGCACGCCGAGCATCTGCGACTCGAGCAGCACATTGGGCGTGCCCTCGGCGCGCGACACGAGGAGCACGACATCCGCGGCCGCGAGCACCGCGGCCGCATCGCTGCGCGCGCCGAGCATGGTGAATCGGTCGCCGAGCGGCGCCGTCAGCGCTCGAACCTCGTCGCGCAGCGGACCGTCGCCGGCAAGCGCGAACGACACGCGCGGATCCGCGGCGCACACGGCGCGCGCGGTCTCCGCGAAGAGGATCGGCCGCTTTTCCTCGGTGAGCCGCAGCATGCCGACGACAAGCCCTCCGCCCTCGCCGACGAGCGAGGCGCGTAGGCGCGCGACATCGGCCGGCTCTGGCCGCGCATGCTCCGACGGATCGACGCCATTCAGCACCACCGCGATGCGCGCGGGATCGATGTCGAGCCACTCGGCGTAGCTCGCGGCGCCCGCATGCGAGTTCGCGACGAGGCGCACGCGCGGGTCGGCCACGAGCACGCGGTACCACGGGAGCATCCAGTTTCGGTGCAGCAGCGGGAAATTCGTGGGATTGAGCGATCGAAGCGAGAGCACGACCCGCGGCACGCCGACTGCGAGCGCAGCGAGTCCCGCCGTCACATTCGCATGGTCGAGCCATGCATGCACGACCCGAGGCCGCGCGCGCAGGAACTCGCCCGCGAGATCGACGACATCGTGGCGAATCGGAAGCGGCAGGGCGCGGAACCGCGCGTGCAGCGACCGGTCGGTGCGGATCCGCCCGAGCGCGGCGGGATCCGCGTGATCGCCGCGGTGCAGCACGGGGACGCCGCAGCCGGCGAGGCGCGGGAGGTGGTGTCCGTGCACGCCGTCGCACGGCCGCAGCGTCACGACTTCGTGGCGCGCAAGCCCGCGCTGCGTCGACGCCGCGACATAGAGGGCGAGCTGACGCTCCGCGCCGCCCGGGCCGAGGCTCCCGATGACCGAGACCACGAGGTCGGCGGGCGTGAAGGGCGATTCGCCTTCCCGAAGCCACGGGGAGGTGACCGCATCGTCCGCGCCCTGCGCGGGGCGGCCGGCGAGCGCCCGATTGCCCACCGCCTTCAGGACGCGCTCGACCTTCGGACCGCCGACGACGCCCGCGCGGCGCGCCACGCCGTGCGCGACGCGCAGCCCGAACGCAGCCACGCGGCGATGCAGCGGAAGGATCTCGTCGAACGCCGTCGCGTAGCAGCCCATGTCCGTTCGAGAATAGCAGGGTTTCCGCCGCGGACTTTGCGTGGCGAATCGCGCGAAAATGCCCTACTCTCTGCGGATGTCGACAGAAGTCCAGGATATGACAGGCGAAGCGTCGCGCGCGCATGACGGCGCCGTGAAGGGCACCGACGAGTCCCTCCGCTTCGGGTTCGGCCGCAACTGGGCCGATTTCATCGCGCAGCACTTCAACGAGACGCGCGTCGAGTCGAGCCGCGAGCACCTCCTGAAGGCGCTGCGTGCGCAGTCGCTCGACGGCCTGAGCTTCCTCGACATCGGCTGCGGAAGCGGCCTCCACTCGCTCGCCGCGCTGCGCTCGGGCGCCGCGAAGGTCACGGGCTTCGACTACGACCCGAACTCGGTCGCCACGAGCCTCAAGGTCCGCGAGATGGCTGCCGGCAACGACCCGCGCTGGACCGCCGAGCAGGGCTCGGTGCTCGATCCCGCGCGCATGCAGGCGCTGCCGAAGTTCGACATCGTGTACTCGTGGGGCGTCCTGCACCACACCGGCGAGATGTGGAAGGCGATGGACAACGCGGTCATCCCGCGCAAGCCCGACGGCATCGTCTACATCGCGCTCTACTCGTCCGATCAATATGTCGATCCGCCGGCCGCGCATTGGGTGAAGGTCAAGCGCGCGTACAACCAGCGCGGCACGCTCGGAAAGCGGATGATGGAGTGGAAGCACGCGTCGAAGCTGTTCGCGGGCGGCCTTCGTCGCCTCGAGATGCCGTGGACGATGGTGAGAAACTACGGCACGCGCGGCATGGACTTCTGGACCGACATCCGCGACTGGCTCGGCGGCTGGCCGATCGAGTTCGCGTCGTACGCCGAGGTCGACGCATGGGGCCGGCGCCACGGGCTCGAGATCGTCAACGCGCTCGTCGGCGAAGGCTGCACCGAGTACATCCTCGCCGATCCCGCGAAAAACGCGAAGTGGGGCGCCGAGGAAGCGCGCCGCAAGAACTCGCTCGAGACGCTCGTCGGTCCGTTCACGAAGGGCCCCGGCCTCTCGTGGGTCGCGAAGCTGCCTGCGCTCAAGGGCCGCGGCGACGACGCGCTCCAGCCGCGCGGCTCGACGCTCATGCTCTACGACCGCGGACGGCCGATCGGCCTGCCGCACTTCATGCACGCGCATGTCGCGCGCTTCGGCGGCGGACGCTTCTCGCACTGGGACGACCATGTGCTCTTCTCGACGCCCGACGGCAGCGATCCGAACGCGGATCCGTCGCGCTGGCGTTTCTGCGCCAACTACTAGTTCTTTCGGCGAAGCGCATCCGTGCAGGCCTCACCACCCATCGCGATCCTCCGCTCGGTCGCGCTGCGGCATCGCGAGCTCGTGCTCGAGCTTGCGCGCCGCGAGATCGCCGAGCGCTACGCGGGAAGCGCGCTCGGTGCGCTGTGGGCGGTGCTCACGCCGCTCGTGACGATGGCCGTCTATGTCGGGCTGTTCGCGTTCGTCTTCCCCGTGCGCTTCGGCGATGACAGCTCGCCGTGGACGGGCGCCGCGCTCATTCTCTCGGGCCTCGTGCCGTGGCTCGCATTCGTCGATGTCGCGACGCGCGCACCGTCGATCTTCGTGTCGCAGCGCGCGCTCGTGCGGCAGGTGGTCTTTCCGATCGAAGTGCTCCCCGCGCGCGCGGTCGCCTCGAGCCTCGTGACCTGGGCGGTCGGCACGGTCGTCGCGCTCGGCGTCGCCTTCGCCGCCGTCGGCGTGAAACCATCGTGGGCGCTGCTGCCGGTTCTCTGGGCGCTGCAGCTTCTCGCGATGTTCGGCGCGGCGTGCTTCCTCGCCACGCTCGGCGCATGGATGCGCGACCTGCGCGAGGTCGTCTCGATCCTCTCGAACATCGGCCTCTACATCGCGCCGATCCTGCTTCTCCCCGCGACGATCGCCATCTTGCCGCGCGCCGCGCACTGGGTGATCGCCGCGAACCCGTTCAGCCACATGGTGTGGTGCTACCACGACGCGGTCGTCGCCGGCCGCTTCGAGCATCCCGAGTCGTGGATCGCGTTCCCGATCACCGCGCTTGCCGCGTTCGTCGGCGGAACCGTCGTCTTCGCGCGCGCCCGCGCCAACATCGCGGAGGTCCTCTGATGGAGCCCGTGATCGCCGCGCGCGCGCTGTCGAAGTCCTTCCGCGTCTACGCGCATCCGAAGGACATGCTGCTCGAGTTCGTGACGCGACGCGCGCGGCACAGCGAGTTCCCTGCGCTCACCGATGTCTCGTTCGAGATCCAGCCCGGCGAGATCGTCGGCATCCTCGGGCGAAACGGCGCCGGCAAGAGCACGCTCCTCAAGCTGCTCGCGCGCACGCTCGAGCCGACGCGCGGTTCGTCCACGGTGCGCGGCCGCGTCTCCGCGATCCTCGAGCTCGGCACCGGCTTCCACCCCGACTATTCGGGCCGCGAGAACGCGCTCCTCGGCGCGATCTGCCTCGGCATGAGCCGCCGCGAGGCGCGCGAGCGGCTCGACTCGATCATCGCCTTCGCCGAGCTCGGCGAGTTCATCGACCGCCCGTTCCGCACCTATTCGTCTGGAATGCAGGCGCGACTGACATTCGCGACCGCGGTCGCCGCGACGCCCGAGGTGCTCATCGTCGACGAGGCGCTCGCCGTCGGCGACGCGCGCTTCCAGCTGCGCTGCTTCGACCGGATCCGCGAGATGCGCGACGCAGGCTGCACGATCCTCTTCGTGTCGCACTCGGTCGAGCAGGTGACGGGCTTGTGCACGCGCGCGATGCTGCTTGAAAAAGGCCGCCTCCTCGAGTTCGGCGATCCGGGCTTCGTCACGCGCGCCTACCACCGGCTGCTCTTCGGCCAGCAGGAACGCGGCGGCGCGACGGCCGCGGCGCCGTCCGCCGCAGGCGATGGCGCGCACGCCATGGGCACGGGCAGCTGGCGCATCGAGTCGGTCGAGCTCCTCGAGCAACGCGCCGACGGCACCACCGCGCCCGTCGAGGTGCTGCGTCCGCGCGGCCAGTATCTGCTGCGTTTCCGCGCGCGCGGCGAGGCGGCCATCGACGACCTCGTCGCAGGCTTCATCATCCGCAGCCGCCAGGGCCTCACGGTGTTCGGCACCGACTCGAACCTCGCGCTCGGCGGAACCATGACCGCGACGCCCGGCGAGGAGCTCGAGGTCTCGCTGCGGTTCACCTGCCATCTCGGCGGCGGCCGCTACTTCGCGGGCTTCGGCATCGCGCACGCCGACGGCACCAAGATCGATTTCCGCTACGACGCGCTCGAGCTCGTCGTCGAGCCGACCAAGTCGATCTACGATGCGACGGTCGCCGACCTCGACGCGTCCATCGAGCTCACGCGACGGCCGACGCCATGACCGCGAAGCGAAACGGAATCCTCGGAGCGATCTTCGGCGGCACGGATCCCGCGATCTGGACCGTCGATCGCGGCGTGCTGCGTTTCGAGCGCGATCACGACGGCTCCGCGATCGCGCTGTCCGAGCACGGCACGCGCGTCACGATCGAGGCCGGCGCGCGCATCGGCCGCGGCACGCGCGTCCACCTCCTCGGCGGCACGCTCGAGATCGCAGCGGGCGCCGCGATCGGCGAGTCGGTCGACCTGCGCCCCTCGCGCGCGATCGCAATCGGCGCGGGCGCCGCGATCGACGACCTCGCGCAACTCCAATCGGACACCGCCGATCTCGCGGTCGGCGCAAAGGTCCGCATCGGCCGCTTCACGCGGATCTGGGCGCACAACGGCCCCGTCGCCCTCGGCGACGAGACCACGATCGGCCCCTCGTGCACCTTCATCGGCACCGGCCGCGGCATCGCGATCGCGCCGCGCTGCGACTTCACCCACGCCGTCACGCTCGACAGCGCAGGCGGATCGATCGAGATGAACTCCGGCTCCGGCGTCGGCCCGAACTCCGTGCTCTACGGTCACGGCGGTCTCCGCATCGGCTCGGGCGTCGCGATCGCGGGCCTCACGATGATCGTGCCCGGCAACCACCGGTTCGCCGATGCGGACCAGCCGATCCGCGCGCAGGGAATCGACGCGATCCCGATCGAGATCGCCGACGATGTCTGGATCGGCGGCGGCGCCGTCGTGCTCGCAGGCGCGCGCATCGGCGCGGGCGCGGTCATCGGCGCTGGCGCTGTCGTGCGCGGCGCCGTCGCGGCCGGCAGCGTGGTCGCGGGCGTCCCCGCGCGCGAGATCGCCCGTCGCGGCGGAGGCTGATACGCTCTTGGCGATGTCCGCCCCCGCGTCCGCCTCGCCCGCCATCCGCAATCCGCACTTCGACGACCTCCGCGTCGTCTGGAGCGACGAGTACTCGGGCCAGTACCAGCCGGTCGCCTACGACCAGCAGTTCGACGACCAGTGGCGGCTCTTCCTCGACCGCGCCACGGGCTTCTGCGACCACACGGGCGTCGAGACGAGCGACGAGTACATCGACGACCGCATCGCCGAGCTGACGGGCGTGCGCGACTACCTCTGGAAGGCGAAGTGGGGCCCGCTCGCGGGCATCGCCGCGCGCCTTTCGGGCCGCGCCGCGCGCCAGGAACGCCGCGGCGTCGGCGGCCGCCTCTGGCTCGAGCCGAAGTTCCCGCTCGACTTCTTCAAGGGCAAGCGCTGCCTCGATGCCGGCTGCGGCGCGGGCCGCTGGACGAAGACGCTCGCGTCGCTCGGCGCCAACATGAAGTCGATCGATGTCTCGCGGCACGGCCTCGAGTCGACGAAGCGCTTCAACCAGGATGTCGAGAAGCTCAGCCTCTTCGAGCTCGACACGCGCCCCGACCTCCACAACGCCTTCGACTTCACGATCTGCTGGGGCGTCGTGATGTGCACGCACGATCCGCGCCGCGCGTTCGACCTCGTCGCCAAGACCGTGAAGCCCGGCGGCTCGCTCTACCTCATGGTCTACGCGCCGACCTACCACGCGTCGCAGCAGGTCTGCGACTGGCGCATGCGCTACCACCGCGAGTGCCGCACCTTCGACGAGAAGCTGAAGTTCGCCTACTCGGTCGCCGACCGCCCCGAGAACGCGATCAACCTCCTCGACATGCTGAACACCTTCTACAACTGGACCATTCCGCAGGATGTCTGCTTCGAATGGTTCCGCGCGAACGGGTTCACCGATGTCGTGCTCCTCAACCGCAACGAGCCGCACGCGTGCGGCCTGCATGTGCTCGGCCGCAAGGCCTGACGCGCCGCGATGGACCCGACCGACTACGACTCGGCCCTGCACCGGATCCAGGCGACGCCCGGGCCCGTGCGGCGTGCGCTCGGTCAGGCTCGTGCGGGACTGCGCGCCCTCGTCGCGCGCGTCTCCCCCGGCACGGGGCTGCTCGCGCCGATCCTCGCGCGGATTCCGAAGCTCCCGCGCCTCGCCATGACGCAGGCGCGTGTCGACCCGCAGCGGCTGCACGAAGACGAATTCCCCGAACTTCTCTCCGTGCCGCCGATGCGGCTCCCGCATCGGGCGAAGCCGCGCGTCGTCCTCGCGATCGGCTCGCTCTCGGCGGGCGGAGCCGAACGGCAGCTGGCAGCGTTCGTCGCCTCGCCCCGCACGCGCGACCTCATCGAGCCCGTCGTCCTGCTCTCGTTCGAGCCCGAAGGCGCGACCGGCCATCACGCCGCGCCCGTGCGCGCAGCGGGCGTCGCGATCGAGGTCGCCGGCCGCACGACCGACCCCGCCGTCGTGCGCGCGCTCGACCGTGACCGCAAGCTCGTCGCGCGACTCGCGGCGCTTCCGCCCGTGATCCGCGCGCATGTCGCCGCGATGGCGGGCGAACTCCTGCGCCTCAAGCCCGACTGCGTGCACGCGTGGCTCGATCACCAGAACATCTGGTCGGGCGTCGCCGCACTTGTGATCGGCGTGCCGCACATCGTGCTCTCGACGCGCAATGTGAATCCAACGCACTTCCCGTACCTGTCGCAGCCGTGGTTCGAGGAGTGGTATCGCCTGCTCCTCCGCTCGCCGCGCGTCACGATGATCAACAACAGCCGCCCCGGCGCCGACGACTACGCGGCGTGGCTCGGCTACCCGCGCGAGAAGATCCGCGTCGTCCTCAACGGCGTCGATCCGTCGTGGATCCGCCGCCCGGACGCCGCGACGGTCGATGCGCTGCGGCGCGAGTTGCTCGGCGACCGCACGCTCCTCGTCGGCGGCGTCTTTCGCCTCAGCGACGAGAAGCAGCCCTTCGTCTGGCTCGAGGTGGCGCGGCGGATCGCGGCCGAGCGCGCCGATGTCGTCTTCTTCCACGCTGGCGAGGGGCCGCTCGACGAGCCGTTCCGCGCGCAGGCGGCGGATCTCATCGCGGCCGGTCGCGTGCACCTGCTTGGCCGCCGTGGCGATGTGCCGGCGCTTCTCTCCGCCTCCGATGCGCTGCTCCACACGGCGCGCTTCGAGGGAACGCCGAATGTGCTCCTCGAGGCCGCCCATCTCGGTTGCCCGATCGTCGGCACGCGCGCCGGTGGCGCGATCGATGTCGTCGCGGATGGCGAGACGGGATTCCTGTGCGACCCGGCCGACACCGAGGGGTTGATCGATCGGCTGCGCCGCGTCCTCGGCGACTCGGAGCTCCGCCGCCGGCTTTCAGCGGGCGGCCCGAACCTGATCGCCGAGCGTTTCTCGCTCGAGCAGATGATCGAAGGCACGCTCTCGGCGTATCCGATGCTGCGGACACGCAGGTGAACGGCGCCTTGCCCGTCATCCGAGCCCGACACCCGAGCCCAACATCCGAGCCCGCCCCGTCACGCCGCACGGTCGTCCGTAAACACATTCGAGACATGCGCTTACGAGCAGAAACTCGTAGCGAGCGACGCGCCGTTTCCCAATTCTGCGAACCGATCGCACCGCACCTGGCGTAGCCGAGCCACGGCGGGGGTCGTTCGCCAATTCGTTGTGCGCGCGCGCCGAAACGAGATCGAGTCTTCTTCACTTTAAGCAAGATTGCCCACGCGACCACCCGCGAATTCAGGGTAGTGCTGCGTCGCTTGATCTTGTTTTCTTGGGCAACGCCCTCGACTCGGTCGATGACCCATCGCGAATTTGTCGTTCTTTTGGAGCCCCTCCGTCCTATGTCTCTCCGACGCACGATCCTCCCGCTCACTCCGATCGCAGCCCTCCTTGCAGCCACCTCGGCGCACGCCGTCGACGGCGTGCTGAAGGCCTGGGGTCGCAATGTCGAAGGCCAGACGACCATTCCCGTCGGCCTCGGCAATGTGAAGTCGATCGATGGCGGCACCGCCTTCACGATCACGCTCACGACCGCCGGCGCCGTGCGCGCCTGGGGCGACAACACCAACGGCCAGACGACGGTTCCGGCGGATCTCGGCGTGGTCATCCGCATCGCCGCGGGTGCCGACCACGCCCTCGCCATCCTCGAGAACGACACCGTCCGCGCGTGGGGCCTCAACACTTCGGGCCAGACCACCGTGCCGGGCGACCTCCTCGCCGCATCGCAGATCTCGGCGGGCAACCTGCACTCGATGGCGCTGACGCCGGCGGGCGCGGTTCGCTGCTGGGGCGACAACACCGACGGCCAGTGCACCGTGCCCGTGGGCCTCGGCACCGCGACCGCCATCAGCGCGGGCGGGCTCTTCTCGACCGCCATCAAGTCGGACGGAACGGCGTTCGCGTGGGGCAGCAACGCGCAGGGACAGACGAGCGTTCCAGGCGACCTCGGTGCCGTCGACGCGATCGCCGCAGGCGGCGCCCATGTCGTCGCGCTCACCGCGCTCGGCGAGATCCGCTGCTGGGGCGACAACGCCCTCGACCAGTGCACGCCTCCGGGCGGGCTCACCGACCTCGTCGCCATCGCCGCCGGCGGCGAAACTTCGTACGCCCTGAAGCGCGACGGCA
>CAIXEV010000280.1 GCA_903918555.1 uncultured bacterium
GGTCGAGATAGAGAGCTTTCGAGCTTTCGAGCCCGACCGACATGCGCGGAGTGAGTCCCTCCCGCATGCCGGGAACCGAGGTGGCATCTCGATGCGACATCGAGAGGTGAATTTCCAGAGCGGCGCATGAGCTCCATTGATTGGCTCAAGCACCCATCTGGGGCACGATGGTGACGAGGGTCGATCGCTCCGACCGCCCCTCGCCTTCGCAGTGCAGCCTGAGGTCAAGACCCATTCGGTGGGCTGGCCATTCCCCTCGGTCGACGACTGGATCACTGAAGGATGCCTGACAACTGCGTGTTCGACAGCCGGGCTTCCTCGATGTGTTCCTCACATCGATGTGTTCCCGACAACCTCGCGCCCGCTGCGACGACCGTCGCATCGAGAACGAGGCGACGAACACGAAGTGTGTCCTCTCGGTGTTTCCTCTCGGCGTCTTCTTTTTGCGGCGCGTGCGCCTCAAAGAGATTCGTCGCGAGAACGCGCGAGACCCGCGCGAAGTTCCTTGAAGTGCTTTGAGGCTCCTTGAGGTTCTTCGAAGTTCCTTGAAGTTCTTCGAAGTTCCTTGAAGTTCTTCGAGGCTCCTTGAAGTTCTTCGAGGCTCCTTGCGGTCTTTGTCGAGGCGAAGTCTGCCCCAATCCCCTTCCCGCGACCGCGTCATCCGAATGCCAGGACCTCATCCCGCCCCGCGCGGCGTCGAGAGTGTGTGAGGACCGTTTCTCGCATCAGGCGCGTGCAACCCTCGAGTCCAGGACGGACCCTTGGATTGACCGCGCCGAGCATCGAGTGCGGCGAGTGGAGATTCCGCTTGAGATGCGCGTGCATCCCGAGCGGACAACCGGGGCGTGCCCCGGGTGGTGGCAGCGGATCGTCTGGATGACGATCCGAAGTGTGAACACCCCGACGGATTGCGCATGGTGGCGCGCCGTCAGGGACCGTGCGGACCGGTGGGGTTCGCGTCCGGTGTGTTCGAATGCCTGTACTGAGTGACACCCAGATCCGCGAGCTCGTGTCCATCGAGCCCTTCGCCGGAAACGAGAAGCGCCACGGAGTGGTCAGCTATGGCGTTTCCAGCTACGGCTACGACGTCCGCGTGGGCACGAAGTTCAAGATCTTCACCAACGCGACCCGCAACCTCGTGCTTGGCGGCACCGCGATCGTCGACCCGAAGAACTTCACGAACGACCTGTTCGTGACCATCGACACCGCCGAGACCGGCCGCGACCACATCATCATCCCGCCGAACTCCTTCGCGCTCGCGGAGACGGTCGAGACGATCAAGGTGCCCCGCGATGTCCTCGCCATCTGCGTCGGCAAGTCGACCTACGCCCGCTGCGGCATCATCGTCAATGTGACCCCCCTCGAGCCCGAGTGGCGCGGCAAGGTCACCATCGAGATCTCGAACACCACGCCGCTGCCGGCCAAGATCTACGCCAACGAAGGCATCGCGCAGATGGTGTTCCTCAAGGCCGACCGCGTCTGCGCGGTCAGCTACGCCGACAAGAACGGCAAGTACCAGGACCAGTCGGGGCTCACGCTCCCGATGGTCGACGGTCTTGCCGAGACCAACGCGCGCACCTCCGCCTCTTCGCCCGCGCTTCAACGCTCCAGTAGTCATTGATACCGATCGTCCCGGTGTCCGCGCGTCTGCGCCGACACCGCGCGCTGCACCGCCGTGCACGCAACAGCCCATTCCGTCATCTCTCTCCCATCATTCCGTCCGACAGCCGCAGGAACAGAACATGAAGATCTCCCGACGCTTCACCAAGGCAGGCCAGAACGTCTATGACGCCATCGAGTGGACCCGACGCTCGAGCCGCATCGGCAACTCCGACGGCTCGACCGTCTTTGAAATGAAGGACGCCGAGATCCCGGCGTCGTGGAGCCAGCTTGCGACCGACATCGTGGTCAGCAAGTACTTCCGCAAGGCCGGCGTGCCGCAGTTCGCCATGGACGGAACCCCGGTCGTCGACGAGTCGGGCAAGCCCGTCCTCGGCCCTGAGCGCTCGGTGCGTCAGGTCGTGCACCGCCTCGCCGGCTGCTGGACGCACTGGGGCGAGAAGTACGGCTACTTCTCGACGAAGCGCGACGCCGAGGCGTTCTACGACGAGATCGCCCACATGCTGCTCACGCAGATGTCGGCGCCGAACAGCCCGCAGTGGTTCAACACGGGCCTCAACTGGGCCTACGGCATCTCGGGCCCCGCGCAGGGCCACTGGATCGCCGACCACCGCTCCGGCCGCCCCTCGCTCGCGACCGACGCCTACACCCACCCGCAGCCGCACGCCTGCTTCATCCAGGCCGTGAGCGACGACCTCGTCGGCGAGGGCGGCATCATGGACCTCTGGACGCGCGAGGCGCGCCTCTTCAAGTACGGCTCGGGCACCGGCACCAACTTCTCGCAGCTCCGCGGCGAGAACGAGCCGCTCTCGGGCGGCGGCAAGAGCTCGGGCCTCATGAGCTTCCTCAAGATCGGCGACCGCGCAGCTGGCGCGATCAAGTCGGGCGGCACGACCCGCCGCGCCGCCAAGATGGTCTGCCTCGACCTCGACCACCCCGACATCGAGGGCTTCGTGAACTGGAAGGTTCGCGAGGAGATCAAGGTCGCAGCGCTCGTCGAGGGCCTCAAGGTCCTCGGCGACGACCAGAAGGAGCTCGCCAAGAAGTTCGGCCTCAAGCTCGACTACGACTTCAACGGCGAGGCCTACTACACGGTCAGCGGCCAGAACTCGAACAACTCCGTCCGCATCCCCGACGGGTTCTTCGACGCGCTCGACGCGGACAGCGATTGGAACCTCATCCGCCGCGTCGACGGCAAGGTCGCGAAGACCATCAAGGCGAAGGAACTCTGGAACGAGATCAACTTCGCCGCGTGGCGCTGCGCCGACCCGGGCGTCCAGTACGACAGCACGATCAACGCGTGGCACACCTGCCCGGCCGGCGGCCGCATCAACGCGTCGAACCCGTGCTCGGAGTACATGTTCCTCGACAACACGGCGTGCAACCTCGCGTCGATCAACCTGCTCAAGTTCTACGACTCGCAGACCCGCCGCTTCGACATCGAAGGCTACGAGCACGCGATCTGCCTCTGGACGATCGTGCTCGAGATCTCGGTGCTGATGGCCGCGTTCCCGTCGCGCGAGATCGCCGACCTCTCGTGGCGCTACCGCACGCTCGGCCTCGGCTACGCGAACCTCGGCGCCATGCTCATGCAGGCGGGCATCCCGTACGACAGCGAGGAAGGCCGCGCGGTGTGCGGCATGCTCACCTCGATCCTCACGGGCCGTTCGTACGCCGAGAGCGCCCTGCTCGCGGCCGAGCACGGGCCGTTCGCCGGCTACGGCGAGAACCGCGACAACATGCTCCGCGTCGTGCGCAACCACCGTCGCGCCGCGATGGGCGTGTCGCGCGGCAGCGACGAGTGGGAGAACCTGCGCATCCGTCCGGTCCCGATCGACCACTCGGTCGTGAAGGCCGGCCGCATCAACCTCTCGAACGCGGCCGACCTGCTGTCGCGCTCGGTGGCGTGCTGGGACGACGCGCTCGGCTTCGGCGAGAAGTTCGGCTTCCGCAACGCGCAGACGACCGTCATCGCGCCGACCGGCACGATCGGTCTCCTCATGGACTGCGACACGACGGGCGTCGAGCCCGACTTCGCGCTCGTCAAGTTCAAGAAGCTCGCGGGCGGCGGCTACTTCAAGATCGCCAACCAGTCGCTGCGCCCGGCGATCCGCGCGCTCGGCTACACCGCCGACCAGGCCGACGACATCCTCGCCCATGTCATGGGCACGCTCAGCCTCGATGTCCCGATGCCTGCCGCCGACGGAACCGTCGCAGCCGGCCGCGGCTCGACGCTGCGCGAGTTCCTGCTGTCGAAGGGCTACACCCACGAGCAGCTGCTCGCCGTCGAGAACTCCCTCCCGACCGTGTTCGAGATCGCCTTCGCGTTCTCGGCGTGGTCGATGCCGGAGAGCGTTCTCACCGCAGCGGGCATCGACGCAGCGGCCGCGAAGAACGACATGTCGTTCAACGGCCTGCGCGCGCTCGGCCTTACCCGCAAGCAGATCGACACGATCAACCGCACCGTCTGCGGCACGCAGACCGTCGAGGGCGCTCCGCACCTCAAGTCCGAGCACCTCGCCGTGTTCGACTGCGCGAACCGTTGCGGTCCGCTCAGCACGCGCTTCATCAAGCCCGAGGGGCACATCCGCATGATGGCTGCGTCGCAGCCGTTCATCACGGGCGCCATCTCGAAGACCATCAACCTGCCCTCGGATGCAAACGTCGACGACATCGGCGCCTGCTACCGCCTGAGCTGGGAGCTCGGTCTCAAGGCGAACGCGCTCTACCGCGACGGCTGCAAGCTCAGCCAGCCGCTCTCGACCAAGAGCGACAAGAACGAGGAGGAAGACGAGAAGGCCGAGAAGGCGTCCGCTGACGCGAAGGCCGTCGCCGAGGCGAAGGTCGCCGATGCGGTCGTCACCGACGCGGGCGAGCAGCGCGAGCTGCTCACCGAGGCGCTGACCGATGTCGCCCTCCGCGGCGAGCCGGTCGCTCCTCCCGCGGAGCGCGTGGTCGAGCGCGTGGTCGAGCGCGTCGTCGAGCGCATCATCGAGCGCCCGATGCGTCGCCGCCTGCCCGACACGCGCGAGTCGGTCACCCACAAGTTCAATGTCGCCGGCCACGAGGGCTACCTCATCGTCGGCCTCTACGAGGACGGTCGACCGGGCGAGCTCTTCATCACCATGGCGAAGGAAGGCTCGACCATCGGCGGCCTGATGGATTCGCTCGGCACGGCCATCTCGGTGGCGCTCCAGTACGGCGTGCCGGTCGAGAGCCTCGTCACCAAGTTTGCACACCAGCGGTTCGAGCCGATGGGCATGACGACGAACTCGGACATCCCGTTCGCGAAGAGCCTCGTCGACTACATCTTCCGCTGGCTCGGCATGCAGTTCATCCCCGGCTACCGCGACCTCAACGCTCCGCGCCGTCCAAGCGCGCAGAGCGAGCCGGTCTCGGTGAGCACCGACACCACGCGCACGGCGTCCCTCGGGACTTCCGCCGCGGCATCGAAGGAGGAGGCAGGATGCTCGACAGGATCCGGAGCAAGCGCGACCGGCGGCACTTCCAACGGATGGAATGTCCGTCGGGAAGCTGCGATCGAGGCGGCGAAGGCCGAGCGCGGCGATTCGACCACTGGGGCGCCCCAGTCGCGGTTCAGCTCCACGCAGGCCGTGGTGGCCGTGACCGAGACGCGCACGGGCGACGGTCGTCAGACGATCGAGACCATCGCCGCGATCGAGCAGACCGTGCGGACGGCCGCCGCGAATGCGCTCGACCAGTCGAACGCAGCGCTGATGGGCGATGCGCCCGCCTGCGATGGATGCGGTTCGATCACGGTTCGCAACGGCACCTGCTACCGCTGCCTCAACTGCGGCAACAGCATGGGTTGCAGCTGAATCCATCTCGCCGTGGCGGGAGGCTCGATCACTCGGGCACCCCGCTGCGGCGACCGATGCGCCTCGGCACCCGGCTCGCACGCTTCGTGCGAATCGGCTGACGGGCGGCTCGGAAGGACGACGCGAGCCCAACATGAGCGACTGACGGGCGCAAGCCCCGCTGGATGATGCCCGCACACGGCGTCTCCAGCGAACCAAGCGTGTGCGGACTGGAGACTGATGGCGGCGCAACCAACGCGCTGCACCGCTGGATCGCACGCCACAGGAGGTGGCAGAGCATGCCGCCGCGTGAACGCGCTTGACTGCGCCGGACGCGTGGCGCCGTGAGGAACGGAAGCCGAATTCAGGTGCGATCCTTCCGGATGGGTGTTGCAGTGGCCGTCGCTGAGGACGGCCTTGCTCCGACACACCCGATCAGTTCAAAGACGAGACCGGCGACGCCGTTGGTCGATGCCCTGGGAACGAACAGTCCCCAGGCCTCGACAGGTTTCGAGAAGGTTGGCGAGTGGATGGATCCTTCTTGCACCGGATGGGCGCGCATGGAGTTCGCAGAGCCCATTCCCCGTGACGCATGGCCTCACATGCGTCTGCGGGTAACCAACTCGGGCGTCCCGTTTCGTCCTTTCAGTTCCACCACGGCGGAGCCACCCACGCGAAGGCTCCGCTCTCGCCCCCCGCGGATCCCACCTCCGCGGGGGGCACTTGTTTTTGGTGTGCTTTTGACTTCGGGTGCTCGCCTTCGGGCGCCTCTCTCCCGGGCGGTTGATCGCGCTGCGCCGGCAGGTCCGATCCACCCCCTGCAGAAGTCATCGGATTTTCGGTGGTCTGCTGCGAGATGGCGTGGGGCGCTGCGGATTGCCCGTAGAGCGCCCCTCCTCCGAGGGCTGCTCGAGAAGGAGCAACCATGCGATCAGTCATCCTCGGTGGCGGCGTTTCCGGCTGCGCCGTCGCGGCTGCGCTTCGCGGGACGCCCTTGGAACGGGAGGCCGTCATCCTCGAGCAATCCCACCACGCCTCGTCGTTCGACCTCGGGGTGCTGCTCAACCAGACCGGGCTGACGGCGCTCGACATCGTGGCGCCTGAATTCAACTGGCGCCATTCCGGCCGTCTCATCCACTCCGTCGTGCTTCGCTCGAGCGCGGGCCGGACCTTCTCCGAGACGCCGGTCGACGCCTGCGTCGCGATGCGCGGCGCCGACTTCGGGCGGATGCTCCGCGATGCCGCAGGCGGCGTCGCGTTTCTCGAGGGCTGGTCGTTCGCCGGCCTCGACCGCGCCGCCGATGGAACGGTCGTGGGCGCGCGTCTCGCCGATGGCGGCGGCATCGACGGCGACGCGTTCTTCGCCTGCGACGGCTCGCATTCGCGCGCGCGCCACCTGGTCTTCCCCGAGTCGCATCTCTCCGACGCGGTCGTCGAGGAGATCGTGGGCATCGCCGACGCACCCGCGGTGGCCGCGCGCCTCGGCCATTCGTTCCACAAGTTCCATGACGAGGAGGGTGGGCTTGCCATCGAGCTGCTGCCCCTCAACGCGCGTGCCGTCGCCTGCTTCCTGCAGTTCGATCCGCTTCGCTGGACGCTCGTCTCGCGGGACCCGGTCGCGCTCCGCGCGTTCGCGAAGGAGCGTGCCGCTGGCTGGGCGCCGGAGGTCCAGGAGGCGATCGGTTGCCTCGACTACGCACGGGCGCGGCTCGTCCAGACGCGCGACCTGCCTCCGCTCGACGAGCTGTCGACCGCGAACATCGCGCTGATCGGCGACGCCGCACACGCTGCGCTCCCGTTCACGAGCCAGTCCGCCAACGACGCCCTCGCCGACGCGGCGCTCCTCAACAACCTCCTGCACGATGTGGCGGATCGCGAGGGCGTGCGAGCCGCCTTCGAGCGCTACTCCGAGATCCGTTGGCCGCACCACCACCGCAGGTTCAAGGAAGGCCGCGAGCTCTGCCGGGAGTTCCTTGCGCCGGTGCCGAAGTCTGGTCCGCGCGTACCGCTCGTGGCCTGAACGCACCTACGGCGCGAAGTCGACCATGTACGAGCGCCGCCACTTCGGCCGCCACTTGGCGACGAGCTCCTGGTGGATCGGGTGCGCGAGGTACGCCTGGTAGTCCTCGACCGAGTCGAACTGGACCACGATCCCGAGGTCGTAGTCCTTGGCCACGGTGGCGCGGCCGATGTCGACAGGCGCGCCGCACACATATCCACGCACGGTGGGGATCCTCGGAAGCATCGAGTCGCTGTCGGCCTTCATCGCGGCGATGTCCGACTTGTCGTCGAGCTCGACGAGGACGACATGCTGGAGCCGTCCGGGCATCGCCACGGAACGCACGGCGGCGGGCTGGGGCTCGGGGACGAATGGTGACGCATGGCCGCCGCAACCCCCGAGGAGCATGCCCGCGGCGGCCGTGGCGGCAGCCAGAAGCGCAGCGGCTGCGAGACGAGACGGGCGCATTCGGGAAACCTTCGCGAGTGTTGGCTGTGCCATGGA
>CAIXEV010000281.1 GCA_903918555.1 uncultured bacterium
AGGAGGCCGCGCCGGAGGGTTCGGCGGCGCGCGCGTCGCTTACTTGCGCTCGCCGAACATCGCCGCGAGGCGGAAGGCGAGCTTCAGCGCCTCGAAGTACACCCACGCGAGCGTCACGATGAGGCCGAACGCGAGCAGCCACTCCATCGACTTCGGGGCGCCTGCGGCGACCGCCTCGTCGATCTGCGCGAAGTCGACGAGGAGCCACAGCGACGCGATGAACAGGATGCCGACATTGATCGCGAGGCCGATCCACGCGTTCTTGCCGCCATCGAACGCAGCGTCAAGCGACATGAAGGGAACCGGCATGAAGAAGCTGACCACGAACGACGCGAGCATGGCCACCGCGAGGCCGGCGGTCACGACCGTCAGCACCGTGGTGAACCGCGGACCCGCGCGGATGATCCCGAAGGTGTGCAGCATGAGCATCGAGACCATCACGCTGCCGGTGATGATGAACGCCTGAAGCGCGAGGCCGCCCGTCGCGGTGATCCCGCGGCTCGCGAGAATGCCCTCGAGGACAAAGCTCATGCATCCGAGGAACACGCCCTGCACGATCGAGTAGAGCGGGGCGCCGATCGGGGCGAGCGCCGGCTTGAAGTACAGCGCGAAGCCGATGATGAGCGAGAGAACCATCGAGCCGATCAGGGCCACCATCGGCAGCCACGGCAGGCTCGGGACGAGCGCGTAGGCGGCGGCGCCTGCCGCGACCGCGAGAACCGTGCAGATGCCGGTCTTCTGCATCACGCCCGGGATGGTGGCGGTGTTGGTGCGGACAGCCCCGCCGGACTCGTCGATCAGGCGGCCGAGGGCGGAGTCAGAAAGAACGGGATTGGATGAAGTAAGGACGGACATGGTCGGGAGTATAGGTCGGCTCGAGCCGCTGAATGGCAACAGCGGCCGCGAGGTTGCGCGGGGCGGTGCAGGTGCGGCAAGATCGGACGCGGCCGGTCAGGGGATGACCGTGTAGTGCTCGAGGACGGCCTCGTTGTAGTCGGGCGCCATCAGGCCGACTCCCAGCGCGCTCGTCACCTCGATCAGCACATACCGGCGCCCGCGGTAGTCGAGGATCGCGTCGCAATCACGGGCGGGAACGCCGGCCCCCAGCAGCATGTGCGGCCGGCCCGCGACCGTGAGCGAGACGAGGACGAGCGGAACGCGGTCGTTGACGCTTCGGATCATCGCCGCCAGGAGGAGCGCCTTCGAATCGCAGTCGGCGCCGCGCTTGAGCGTGGGTCCGGGCGTGCGGACGCCGCAACGCTCGAAGTCGCCCATCTTCGACGGAATGCCCTCGTAGGGAACCGCCCGCTGCACGAAGCTGGTGAGCGCCTCGATGGCGCTGTCCGCGCGCACGATGTTGCCCGGGCGTGGCGTGGCGCTCGACTTCGGTGCGGGCATCGTGCGCGCCCACTCCTCGATGACCGCCTGCGCGAGCGGCCGCAGATGCGGCGCCGTCTGCGCGACGAGCCACACGAAATCGGCGCGAATCGTCGAGTCGTCGACCAGGACGCCGTGCTTTGCGAGCGCGGAGACGACATCGTCGCCGAGGTGAGTCGAAAGGGAGTACTCGGTGTCGCCTTCGGCCGAGGTCTGCAGCACGAACACGCTGCGCGGATCGAAGCCGAAGTGCGCCTCGACGGCACCGAGCGTGTCGAAGTCGACCGGCGCGTTCACGGAGAGCTTCGCCTTCGGGACGAGCGGGTCGCGGGCGATCGGCTTGCAGCCCTCGAAGACGAGCAGCACCGAGTCGTCTTCCCAGCTCCACGAGTTCATCTCGGGCCGTGGCCGCGGCAGCACGATCGCATGGTCCGACTTGAGGAACTCGAGGAGGGCGGCGGGCGTGTCGGGCGGCGACGGCAGCACGGGTGCTCCGGTCGGGCGCTCGGCGTTCGACTGGATCTCCTCGATCGAGAACGGCTCATCATGCTCGAGCGCCGACGCCTCGGGCGGGTCACCC
>CAIXEV010000282.1 GCA_903918555.1 uncultured bacterium
GGTGTCGCACGAACAACAACCGGAGTCGACGGCTGGCATCATCCGTTCAGCAGACTGAAGTCTGCTGGCACCCAGGGGGTGGGTGTCGGACGATTTGATCACCGAAGTCGGTCAGCGTTCAGTGTCAGACGATTCAGACCGTCGGAGTCGATCATCATGGGTGCCAGTGGACTTTCCTCCGCTGAACCGTGGATATCGGAGTCGACGGCTGACATCATCCATGCAGCAGACTGACGTCTGCTCGCACCCGTCGCTCTTGCAGCGCCAAAGAGCGCGGCCGTGGCAGCGAGCGCTCAAACGCGCAGCACGCGCTTTGCCGCGTTGGACAGTGCAAACTCGCCGATCGCGGCACGCGTGACCCACTGGCGACCGCCGCGCGCGAGCGCCGATGCCGCGCGCCCCGCTTTCAACCGTGCGTCGAACACCACGAACACGACCGCGCGGTGCGTGGTCTGGAACGGCACCTGCCCCGCCGCGCGCAGCGTCACCGCGGCCGGCAAGCCGAGCAACTCCGCCGCCGCGCGCGCAGAGATCTCGCGGCCATCGGCGCTCTCGACCGCCAGCGGCTGCCAGAGTCCGCCCCACAGCCCCTCGCGCGGACGCTGCTCGAGCAGCACCGCGTCGTCCGACTCGCGCACGAGGCGCGCCGTCACCAGCACGAGTTCGCGCCGCGCAGCGCGCACCTTGGGCGCCGGAATCGCATCGACCAGCCCTTCGCGCCGCGCGCGGCACACGCTCGCCAGCGGGCACCCGCCGCACTTCGGCGCGGCGGGCGTGCAGACGGTCGCCCCGAGTTCCATCAATCCCTCGTTCGCAGCGGCGGGGTCGGACGCGCGCTCGACGAACCGCTCCGCCTCGCTCCACGCCCAATCGGCCACCGCGCGGTCGCCGGCGCTCCCGTCGCGCGCGGCCAGCCGCTGGAAGACGCGCGTCACATTCCCGTCGACGATCGGCGCCCGCGCGCCCGCCACGATCGAGGCGATCGCCCCAGCCGTGTACCGCCCGACCCCCGGCAGCGCGAGGAGCGCGGCGTGGTCGTCGACCGGCACCCGCCCGCCGTGGCGCTCGACCACGGCCTTCGCCGCCGCATGCAGAAACCGCGCGCGCCGGTAGTACCCAAGCCCCTGCCACGCCGTGAGCACCTCGTCCTCGCTCGCCGCCGCAAGCGCCGCGGCGGTCGGAAAGCGCCGCACGAAGGGCCCGAACTTCTCGACCACCCGCGAGACCTGGGTCTGCTGGAGCATCAGCTCGCTGACGAGGGCGTGGTAGCCGTTTCGACGCCGCCGCCACGGCAGGTCGCGGGCGGCGGCGGGAAACCACGCCACGATCGCCTCCGCCGCGGCGGGGGGAACCGCCTGCTCGGCGGCCACGCGGCGGTTCTCAAGCCCTTTCTTGGTCGAGTGTTGTCGATGAGCCATCACAAGCCGATCACACGGCGCGCAGAGTTGGTCGATACGGGTTTCGAAGCCCTTTTCGTCCTTGCGACATCCGCCGCCGTGGGGTAGCGTACGGGACTCAGGCGGGCAACCGCCCACCACTGGAGACATTCATGGCCAAGTCGTTCTACACCCTCGAAGAGACTGCAGCGAAGCTCAGGAAGTCCGCTGCGGAAGTCAATGCGATCGCAGACACCGGTCGCCTCCAGCGCGTCATGCACGAGGGTCAGCAGAAGTTCCGCGTCGAGCAGGTCGACCTCCTCGCCAATGTGATGGGCGACGGCGGATCGCCGCGCCTCGACGACACGCATGGTCCGATCGGCCTGGCAGACAGCTCCGGTGGCAGCGCCATCGGTGCGCCGCCGCCGGTTCCGGGCCGCCGCCCCGCGAGCAACGAGGACTCGGTCCTCGGTCTCGCCGACACCACGCTCGGCAAGGCCCCCTCGCTCATCGACAGCGCTGAGCGCACGGGCGTCTCGGCCATCGGCGGCCGCGGTGGCGACGCCGTCGAGATCGGTCTCGAGACCGTCGGCTCGGGGTCGGGTCTCCTCGACCTCACCCGCGAGAGCGAAGAAACCGCGCTCGGCGCCGAGCTCATCGACCAGGTCTACTCGAGCGAGAGCGGCGAAGCCGCCTCGGGCGCGAGCGGCCTCTTCGAAGCCGTCAACGCTGCGCCGGGCTTCGGCGCCCCGCCGCTCCCGGCGACCGGCATGGTCGTGTCCGAGGCCTACGACGGCGCCTGGTCCGGCGTTGGCGTCGGCCTGATGGTCGCTGCCCTCGTGGGCCTCGTGGTCGCTGGCCTGATCGGATTCAGCGTCGTCTTCGGCGCGGGTTCCGGCATCGCCGCGAGCTTCTCCGGCAACATCCTCGCGTGGGGCGGAAGCCTTGCCGGCATCGCCGCCGTGTTCGGCCTCGTCGGCTTCTTCGTCGGCCGCGCGTCCGAGTGATCCACCCCGATGCTGCTCACGCGCTACGGGATTCGTGAATGGATGATCATCACCCTCGCCGCTGCGGTCACCGCAGCGGCGGGTGTGTTCTTTGGCTGGTGGTGGCTTGCGATCGCGGCGTTCGTGGTGTGGACGGCGCTCGCGTCGTTCTTCCGCGATCCGCTCGGACGCCGCCCCGCCAGCGCCGACCCGCGCGACCTCGTCAGCCCCGCCGACGGCCTCGTGAGCGCCGTCCTCGAGGTGCCCGAGCATGTCGCCACCGACGGCGCGCCCGCCACGATCGTCCGCATCTACCTCTCGGTCTTCGATGTGCATGTGAACCGCATGCCGGCGGAGGCCGAGGTGCTCGGGACCATCCACACGCCCGGCAAGTATCTCGATGTCCGCATCGAGGAGAGCGCGAAGGTCAACGAGTCGATGGTCGCGCGCCTCCGCTCGGCGGGCGGCGTGCTTCTCGGCGTCAAGCAGATCTCGGGCAAGGTCGCCCGCCACATCGTCTGCCCGATCGCCGCCGGCCAGCGCTTCACGCGCGGCGAGCGCTACGGCATGATCAAGTTCGGCTCGACCACCGAGCTCATCGTTCCGACCGCGGAGGTCGAGAAGGTCTGCGTCGCGAAGGGCGACCGCGTGACGGGCGGCGTGACCGTCCTCATCCGCGCGAAGCGCATCTGACGGAGCCGCCGCTCACGCAGGCAGCGTGCCCGCCGCCTTCTCCGCAAACAGCTCGTCGATCGACAGCATCGCGTGCCGCGCGTGCGGGATCACGATCGATCCGCCGACGACCAGCGCGACATTGAGCGCATCGACGATCTCATCGCGGGTGAAGCCCGCCTTCACGCACTGCTCGAGGTGGTAGTCGATGCAGTCGTTGCATCGCAGCACGGCGCTCGCGACGAGCCCGAGCAGCTCCTTGGTACGCGCGTCGAGCGCGCCGGGCTCGTAGGTGGCGGAATCAAGGCGCAGAAAGCGCTTGAGGCCGAGGTGATCGGCGGAGAGCAGCGCTTCCTGGCCCTTGGCGCGCTCGGCGCGGAACTCGGCGATGGTGCGTCGTGGCATCGCTGCAGTGTAGAGCGGCAGCGACCTCGACCGCTCAAATCTTGGGTGCCAGCGGGCTTTCGCCGGCTGACCGACACGAGTCAGACCTCGACTCCTACATCCCCCGTTCAGCAGACTGAAGTCTGCTGGCACCCGAGCGTTCCGCATCGCCAAAGGGAGCGGCCGCAGCCGCGACTGCTCCATCACGCGGCGTCGCGCCAGCCTTCGCCCTCGCCGTCATCCTCGTCCGAGTCTTCCGCGTCGTCCGCGTCGTCGGCGTCCGACTGGAGCTTCGGGAACTTGAAGCTCGAACGGTGGTGGATGCGCACGAGCTTCGCCATCTGCGCGCCGAAGATCGGCCGCAGGACATCGATCAGCGCCGCGAGCTCGTCCTTGAACGGCTCCGCGCGGTTGCGGAACATGAAGAAGACCGCCATGCACTCGCCCTCGTTGAGCGCGGCCCACGCGACGAGCTCGGTGTCCTCGAGAACAGCGCCCGCCATGCCGATCGCGTGCACGAACTCGCGCGTGTCGGTGAAGCGGATGATGTCCTGGCGATGGCTCAGCCGCTCGCAGATCTCCTCGCCGAGACGGTCGAGAAGCGGCTGCGCGGTCGTGCGCGGGCAGTCGTAGTGGACATAGGCGCCGAGCCCGAACTGGTTCGGCTTCGAGCCGGGCAGGTAGACGGCGGCGTTGGTCGGGCCGGTCTTCGTCAGCAGGTATTGAAGCGCCGTGCGCAGCAGATCCTCGACATCGAGTTCCTGCGAGAGCAGTCCGCGGAACTCGCCCGCGATCTCGGCCTCGTCGACGCGCTCCTGCACGCCGTGGACCGCCGTGTGGAGGCCCTGGTGCAGCTCGTCGACCTGGCGGGTGAACTCGTCGCGGTGCACGACGAGCTTCTGGCAGATCCCCTTCAGGCGCGTGAGGCGCTCGTCGCGCCGGCGCTCGTCGTTGATCGAGTCGGCCACGGCGCGGATGCGCGCGAGCACGGTGTCCGCGTCGTCGGACGGATCGATCCAGTCGACCGCGCCGGCGCGCACCGCCGCAAGCAGCTGGCTGGACGACGGCGCAGGACCCGCCACCAGCACCTTGGTCGCCGCCGAGATGCGGCGCGCCTGCGCTGCGATCGGCGCAAACTCGTGCGGAAGCACGCTCGACGCGATGAAGATGAAGTCGGTCGGGTTCGCGACGAGGTGCGCGAGCGCCTCCGTCAGCGGCTCGATCTCGTCGTGGCGCACGCCGGACTCGTCGAGCAGCGCGCCGAGGCGAACCTCCTGCACGCAGTCGAGGCCGATGCAGAGCGCATGCAGCCCCTGCTGGTCGCGCGGCTTGCTGAGCGGAACCTCGTCGCGGGCCGCGGGGCGAGAGCCCTCGCGTCCCTGGCCGTCGCGCGGCGAGTCGCCGGATGGATCATTCGAACTTGGATAGTCCACGACAATTCCCTCCTCGTTGGAGCTTGTCGCGCGATCCGGCGGTACGACTCCGCCGGGTCACGGGACAAGTCCCCTCCCCCGCACTGCAGACGCGCGAACGCGCGGCACACAGTGCTCATCTTTCTCAGCCCGCGGCTCGACGCCGGTGGCAACCATGCTGTGGGCGCCGTGGATGAACCACGGTGCCGCACCGTTGATCGGTGCGATCAAGCGTGCCATCGACCGCTTGACACGCTTTCACGCCACGCGATCTCGCGCGTGGTCGGCTTGTACCGTGTGTCGCGATGCGTTCGATGATGCGCCCGAACTTCAGCGCAAAAAGTGCGCGGATGAGGTCTGCGAACTAGCCGCCGCGCTGTGCTGCGCGTGCGCGCCAGTTCGTGACCGCTTCGGGTTCGCGCGCGTAGATGGGAAGAAGCGCCGCAGGATGCACGGCGCCGCCCGAACGCAGGATTTCAGCGGAAATCACGGCAAAAGCGCCGACATCGACCTCGAGTCCGGCGCGCCGCAGCGCGCTCGTGCGCGCCCGCTCGAGAAACCCGGGATCCAGGTGCTCGTCGGCGAGGAGCACGCCGCCTTGCGCAGCGGCCTCGGCGGCGAGCGCCTCGAAGCGACCCGCGTCGAGCACTTCTCCCTCACGGTCGAGCCGACGCGTTCGCCCCACCACCGCGACCCATGCGGTCTGCCCCTTCGCAGCGAGCGCCACGACCCACGGACCGTCTCTCCCGCCGCCGCCGCCAGCGCCATCGCCGCCGCCCCCGCCACGCGCAGCATCGGACGCAGCGAACACCTGCGCGGAAGGCACGGGAATCACGGAGATTCCACGCGCAAGCGCCAGCGCCTTCGCGAAGGCGATCGAGACGCGGAGGCCCGTGAAGCCGCCTGGACCGACCGCGACGGCGACGGAGCCAAGCTCGCTCGGCTCGACGCCGAGACCCGCGCCCGAGGTGAGCGCGCGGAGTTCGTCCCAGAAGGCCTCGCGGGGCGCGTGCATGTCCGGTGTGAATCTGCGGCTTGCGACGGTCGTGCGGCCTGCGCCTTCCGGAACGGCAAGCCCCAGAACACACTCGCGCTGCGAACAGTCGACGAGGAGCATCGGACGCGCAAGCGCGGCGCTCACGCGTGTCGCCCCTCGCCGCCGGAAAGGCTGTCGAGGTCGAAGTACGACTGCACGGGGATCGCGCGTCCGACGAGCGACGCGGCGTCTGGCGCATCCTCCGCGAGGTCGATCTCGAGCACGCGGCCCTGGCTGTGGTCGGTGTTGAGGATGACGAGGTTCGGCGGGCGGAAGTCGATGCCTTCGCTCGCGTGCGAGTGACCGACGATGAAGAGCTTGACGCCCCACGCGCGCGCGAGCGACTCGAGGTGCTCGGGCGGGTGGTTGCGCCCCCAGGTCATGATGTAGGCGGCGCCCGACGGGCCGTCGAAGTCCTCCTCGACGAGGTCGCGGCCGAAGACGCCGGGGTCGAAGTACGGCATCTGCGCCGCGGAAGGCAGCGAGTGCGAGACCATCGTGCCGTTCTCGCAGCGGAGCGCGAGCGGCATCGCGCGCACGAAGGCGCCGATCGCGTCGGCGGCGACCTCGGCCTCGTCGCCGAAGACCCACTCGAGACCTGCGTCGAAGAGCTGCAGGTTGTCGCCCGCGCCCTTCGAGATGTGCTGGCGGCGGTACTGCGCGATCTCGTGGTTCGCGAGGATCGGATGCACCTGCAGCGGATGCGCGATCACGAGCTCGGCGACCTTCGCGAGCATGCGGTGGCTCATGTCCATGCCGCTCACAAGGCGATCGCCGTGGATGAGCTCATGCAGCACGACATGGTTGTCGACATGGTTGTCGGCCGAGCGCGAGAGCCGCGCCGCGCGCACCACGGCTTCGAGATGCAGCTGGTTGTCGTGGATGTCGCCGGTCGCAAGCAGCCGTCCGCGGCGCGGAAGCCGCAGCGTGCAGTGGTCGCGCAGCGGCGAACTCCGCATGGCTTCCGCCGCGGTCTCGAGAAGATCCGCAAACGCGGAGGCACTGGTCGCCCATCGCTGCATGGCGGTCGTCAGCCCGTGGTGGCGAAGTAGGCGAAGGGAACGGTTCCCTTGCCGGTCGCGGTCTCGATCTCAAGCAAGCCCTCGATCGGGCCGGCACGCTTCGCCGTGAGCTCGACCTCGAGCATGCAGCCGTCGACGCCGGCGTCGCGCTTGCCCACGAACTTCACCTCGAGATCGGCGTTGAGCGACTTCACCGCGCGCACCTCGCGCCAGGCCGGGTTCTCGACGCGGCCGCGCTTGGGGGGGTTGTAGTGCTCGAGCTCGATCTCGGCCTTGTGCGGCGCGCCGACCGAGCCGCGGCCGGCCATCACGAGCGACTCCTTCACGATCCAGAACCGCTTGAAGCGATCCATGTCGTTCTTGCTTCCGGTCGCCTCGTCGCGGACGCGCAGCGGAATCGCATCGCAGTCGGCGCGGTCGGTCCACACGAACCACCAGAGCGGCATCTGCTCGGGCGTGCGGCCCGCGAGGCTCCACGCGATGCGGTACTCGGCGCGCGGCGCGTCCTTGGCGGGGTCGAACTCCATGAAGACGGGCGCCTTGCCGCCGCTCTCGAGCACGGTGAAGGGCTTGCCGTCGGTCGACTTCAGCGTGATGGTGCCGCTCACGACATCGCGCAGGGCATCGACGAACGGCGGCGTCGCGAGGATGGGAAGGCGAACCTCGCCCTTGATCTTCGCCTGCACGGGTGCCGCGTTGGCGAAGGAGATGAAGACGACCGCCTCCTTGTCGCCCGGCACGCGCGGCGCGGCGAGCGACGCCTCGATCTCGAGCGTCGCGCCGGGCGCGATGACCTTGCCTTGGACGGGCGTGATGTTCGTGCACTTGCAGTTCGGGACAGCGCTCTGCACCGCGACGGGGGTGCTGCCCGTGTTGATGAGCATGAACTTCGCCGGGCTGGTCGAGCCGGGCTTCACGATGCCGAGGTCGACGACCGGCGGCGCCACGGTGATGACGGGTGGCTGCTGCTGCGCGGCGCCCTGCTGCGGCGCGGGCGCGGCGTGGGTGACGGTCGGGAGCGCCGCCGCCGGTGCGATGCAGACGCCGGCGACGAGAAGCAGCCGTGCACGGAGAAGAATGGTGTTGGTTCGGAACGGGCGCATCAGGACACCGGAAGGTGAAGGTTGGTCACGAAGCCGATCCAAGATCGTACTGCGGGGGCACGCACGATAGTCGAGCGATGATTGGCGCGATTCGGCACAAGTCCGCAAATGAGGCGCGGGCCCGGAAACGACACGGGCCTTCAAACGACACGGGGCTCTAACGACACGGGGCCCCGCGCGTGCGGAGCCCCGTGCGAGGTTTCAGAAGCCAGGATCAGCCCCAGGAGTTGAGCAACGCCGCGAGGTCGGCGCCGTTGACGGTGCCGTTTCCATCGATGTCGCCCGTGCCCGTGCCGCCCCAGTTGTTGAGGAGCGAGGCGAGGTCGGCGCCATCGACCGCACCGCTGCAGTTGAGATCGGCGGGCACGCACGGCGGCGCGCAGGTGCCGTCACCGGTCGTCGGCACGATCTTGAAGATCTGGCCGTCGGTGCCCGAGCCCTGGTCGACGATGTACATCTCGCCGTTGGCGTCCTCGCCGAACGACACGATCTGGTTCACGGTGAAGGTGTCGATCGACGGAGTGATCTGCGTGTTGCGCAGCGTGAACTCGGTCTGCGTGTTGGTCGACGCGTTGTAGCGGAAGCTCCACACATTGTTGTTCACATAGTCGGCGTAGAAGTAGGTGCCCTGGAGCTGCGGCATGCGGCAGCCGCGGTAGACATAGCCGCCGGTGATCGAGAAGCCGCCCGTGGATCCCGACACATGCGTGTAGGTGCGGACCGGCATGGTGAGCGCGGTGGCGTTGCAGGTGCAGCCGCTGAGGCCGGTGCAGCTCGCGCCCTCCATGCAGCGCCAGCCGTAGTTGCGGCCGCCAGCGGCGCCCGCGGCCTGGAAGTTGACTTCCTCGACGGCGTTCTGGCCGACATCGGCGATCCAGAGGTCGCCCGTCGCGCGGTCAAACGAGTTGCGCCACGGATTGCGGAGGCCGTACGCCCAGATCTCGTCGTCGGCGGTGGCGCCGCCCGCGAAGGGGTTTCCAGCGGGAATCGTGTAGAACGGCGTCGTGCCGCCGACCGTCGGCTTGATGCGGTGCATCTTGCCGAGGCGCGTCGTGAGGCTCTGACCCGCGCCGTTCGGATCGTTCGCCGAGCCGCCGTCGCCGACGCCGATGTAGAGGTTGCCGTCGGGACCGAAACCGATCCAGCCGCCGTTGTGGTTGCTGAACGGATCCGCCCACGACATCATGACGCTCGGGGTGGTGTTCGCGACATTCGGGTTCGCCGCCGAGCGCGTGTAGCGCGCGAGCACATTCGTGTTCGTGCCCGTGTAGTAGATGTAGAACTGGCCGTTCTTCGCGTAGCCCGGGTCGAAGGCGAGGCCGAGGAGACCGCGCTCGTCACTCACGCTGGTGCCGCCCGCGACGGTCACCGAGAGGAACGGCGTCGGAAGCAGCGTGTTGGTCGTGAGGTCGAAGATGCGGATCGAGCCGCCCTTCAGCACGATGAAGAGGCGCGAGGTGTCGCCAGGCGCGTGCGTGACGAAGACGGGGTAGACGAGGCTGCCCACGATCCGGTCGGTGCGAACATTGACCACCTGCGCCTCGGCGGAAGGCACCGCCGCGAGGGTTGCAGTGGCGGCGATGGCGGCGATAGCGAGGTTCTTCAGCGCGGTCATCTTCATTGGGCTCTCACTGGTCGGATCGGAATTCTGACTCTCGGGCAACGCCCCGCACCTCCTCGATGCGGGGCCCATCCACCGGCGTTCTCTCCATCGAACGACGGCTGTGCACGCTTGATGCGCCTGACCCCCGCGGGAGGCCGCGAGGGCCGACCACGACGGTCGGCTCAAGAATACGGCCGATTCCACGCCATCACCGCACCGAACGTTCTCGTTTCATGCATTCCATCACGCCACCTCTGACGCAGCCGCCCAACCGCTCGGGGGTCGCTGGCAGAGCGTCCGAAAACCGCCGTCAGCGGCCTGTCGCGGGCGGTGCCGATTCCCGCGGCGACGGGTTCGGCGACACCTCGGGCGCGAGCAGCCTGTCGAGCACGGCGTAGGTCGCCGCCTGCGCCTCGAGGTAGGCGCCGGCCGCGTCCATGATCCGCTGGCGCGACGCGGGGTCGTCGGCCTTCGCGTCGAGGATCGCCTCGCGCAGCAGCGGCCAGGTCGAGGTCGCGTATCCCGAGTCGCGATCGGTCGCCGCGAGGAGGGTCCGGAACCACGGGCGACCGTCGAGCCCCTGCTCGCTCATCCAGGTCGTGCGCAGCGACCAGAGGTCCGCGCCGTCGGTCGCGCGCGGCGCGCTGGCGATGCGCGCGTCGGCCTTGGCGGCGAACCCGCGCATCGAGCGGAAGGTCGCGAGGATGGTGTCGAGCAGCGTGTCGGCGAGCTCGCCGGTCTTGCCGAGGTTGCGGGCCTTCGCGAGCTCGCGCAGGTTCGCAGCCTGCGCGAGTCCGTCGTCGACGAGCGCGGTGGCGGAGATGTGCGCGGTGCCCGCGTCGGCAAGCGTCGCGACCACCGAGTTCACGATTCCCGTGACGAGCCGCGCCGACGCGTAGTCCTCGCCGACGATCGCGCGGTACCACGCGACGGTGTCGTAGTTCGAGTGGTAGCTCACGCCGGCGCTCCCGCCGGCGGAGAACATGATCGACGGCACGCCCGCGTGGCACCAGAACGCGACATGGTCGCTGCCGCCGCCGAGGTCGCCGAACCTCGGCGCGCCGTTCTCGCCCTTCGCCCACGCCGAGAGCGCCGTGGCGTTGCCGGTTGCGTCGGGGGCGGAGGCGAGCGCCTTCGCGACCGCGTCGCGCAGCGTCGGGCTCACGGCGCCGCCCGGGTTCAGGCCCATCGCGGTCATGTCGAGGTTGATGTAGGCGACCGCGCCGCGCGAGAGCGCAGCCGCGTCGCGCTCGACGAACTCGGTCGAGCCGAAGATGCCGTACTCCTCGGCGCCCCACGCGGCGAAGACGAGCGTGCGGTCGGGGCGCGTGCCGTCGCGCGCGAGGCTTGCGAAGGTGCGCGCGGCCTCGAGCATGCAGATCGTGCCCGCGAGCGGATCGGCCGCGCCGAAGCACCACGCGTCGTGGTGCGCGCCGACGATCACGCTCTCGCCGGGCCGCGTCGCGCCCTCGAGGCGCGCGATCACATTCGCCGTCTGCATGATCTCGCGCGTCTGCTCGACCGAGAGGTGCAGCTTGAGCTCCGCGTCGTCGAGGCGGTAGTCGCACGGAAGTCCGCCGCGCCACTCCTTCGGGCTCTCCGCGCCCTTCATGCGCGAGAGGATCTCGCGCGCGGCGCCGTAGCCGATCGGCTGCACGGGGATCCTCGGCAGCGCGAGCGACTCGAGCGGCACGCGCGCCGCGTCCTTCGTCGCCTCGCGGCCGGGCGTCAGCGGATCGCCGATGTAGGGCAGCGTGATGAGCGATCCGCGCTGCACGCAGTCGGCGTTCGCCCAGCCTCCGCCGTCGGGCCAGGTCTTTCCCTTCACGAAGCCCGAATCGGCGGGGTCGGTGAAGATGACGAGGCCGACGCAGCCCGCGGCCTCCGCGAACTTCGCCTTGTAGCCGCGGAAATTCCCGCCGTAGCGCGCGATCGCGATCCTGCCGCGCGGGTCGACGCCGAGCTTCGCGAGCTGCTCGAAGTCCTCGCGACGACCGTAGTTCACATAGACGACGCCGGCCTCGACGGTGCCCGAGCCGCTCCACGCGTTCCACGCGATGTCGAGGTCGGGATGCGCGGTCGCGGGGTCGACCGCGAGGTTCGGCTCGGTGACCGCGAGCGGCAGCACGCCGCGGCGCGGCGGCGCGGAAGCCTCGGGCGCGGCGAGGTCGACGCCCACGATCTCGAGCTTCGCCTTCACCGGACGCGAGAGGAGCGGATGAATCTCCTGCACCTCGACCGTCCATCCCGGGACGCCCTCGCCCATCTTCACGAACGCGTCGCGAAGGCGCGCGATGGTGCGCGCGTCGCCCGCGGTGCCCGCGACATGCGGCTCGCTCGCGAGCAGCTCGTGGAACGACGCGAGCGTCGCCGCGTCGGGCTTGCGCGCGGCCGCGGCGGGGTCGATCGTCTCGGTCGCGAGCAGGAGGACGAGGAGTGATGCGGTGGTCATGGTCGGATTCGCGGCGGAATTCAGTGCTCGAGGTAGTCGAGGTCGCGGTGGAAGGTCTCGTCGAGCGCGAGCGCGGCGATGATGCCGACCGCCACGCAGCAGATGCCGAGCACCCAGGTCGCCGTCACGGCGCCGAGGATGGGCGCGTCCTGGGTGCCCTTGATCGCGAGCCAGATCGAGGTGATCGGCACGGCGGTCGCGCGCACGAAGTTGGGCGCGCTGGTCGCGGCGGTCGCGCGCAGGTTGGTGCCGAACTGCTCGCTCGCGGTCGTCACGAAGATCGCCCAGTAGCCGGTCGCCGCGCCGACGACGCACATCATCCCGTAGAAATGCGCGGGGCTCTTCGGCGCAATGACGAAGAAGAGCGCGATCGATGCCGCGAGAAGCGCGAGGAACCCGATGATGGTTCGCGTGCGGCTCTGGAGAAGCTGCGACACGGTGCCGCTCGCGACATCGCCGACGACGACGCCGAGATACGCCCAGAAGATCACCTTCGCGGGCGCGATCGGCTCGGCGATGCCCATGGCGCGGCCGATCTCGGGCGCGAACACGAACATCACGCCGCCCACGAACCAGATCGGCATCGCGGCGAGCACCACGAGCGCGAAGCGCATGAGCCGGCGCGGCGGCCACAGGAGCTGCAGGGGATTTCCGCGCTGCACGCCGTGCGCGAGCGACTTCGCGCGCATCGACTCGAACAGGCCGCTCTCGACGACGCCGATGCGCATGGCGAGGAGCGCGAGGCCCATGACGCCACCGATCAGGTAGCACCAGTTCCACGGGATGTAGCTGCTGACGACGCCCGCGGCGACGGCGCCGAGCAGGCCGACCGACGCGACGATGGTCGTGCCGATGCCACGCTTCGAGGTCGGGAGCATCTCCGCCACGAGCGTGATGCCGGCGCCGAGTTCGCCCGCGAGGCCGAAGCCGGCGACGAAGCGGAGCACCTCGTACTGCCACACATCGGTGATGAAGGCGTTGAGGATGTTGGCGACCGAGTAGAGGAGGATCGAGCCGAAGAGCGTATTGATGCGGCCGAAGCGGTCGCCGAGCATGCCGAAGGCGAGGCCGCCGAGCAGCATGCCGATGAGCTGGATGTCGAGGAGATGCTTGCCGACCCTGGTGATTTCCTGCGGATCGGTGATGCCAAGCGCCTGAAGGCTCGGGACGCGCAGGATCGAGAAGAGGACGAGGTCGAAGAGGTCGACGAAGTAGCCGAGAGCCGCGACCGCGATGACCAGGATGACGCGCGGGCTCAGGCGTTCGGTGGCGGCCATGTCCGCCATCCTACGGGGTGGCGATGGCGACAGGTTGAGGTTCCGAGTGCCGCGACCGCGCGGCGCGCGACCTGCTCCGAGACACGCGGAAGGCCATCAGGGCCACCATGATGGGCAGCAGCACGAGGAGCGTGCGCGTGGCCCAGGTCATGGCCTCGGCGATCAGGAAGATCCCGAGGTTCGGCGCCACAAGCCGGTCGAAGTCGGCCTCCGACACATGCAGGCGCGGGAAGCGGCCGATCACGATGGCCGATGCATTGCAGAGGAAGCGCTCGAGCTTGGGATTGCCCATCGGCAGATAGACCGCCTCGACCCAGCGGAAATAGCGGCGGATGTCCTCGGAGTCGGAGACGCCGATGACGGCGGTCTCGAGGAAGGTGCCGTAGTAGTCGGACTGCCGGTCGCAGCGGATGTTGAGCGGCGCGATGCTGATCGTGAACGGGCTGGCCTGGCGAAGCTGATCGAGGTCGATCGGCGAGCCGTCCTTCTCCGGAAGCCCGCCCTCCAGCATGTCCAGCAGCCCAACGCGGTGATCGCCGCGGTAGAGGTACTTGGTCTGGACCAGCACATGCCCGGAGCCGCGGATGAAGTTGTCGACCGGCAGCAGCTCGACGCGCTGGAAGCGCATGTTGCGCTGCTCGAGGTAGTACGACAGACCGCGGCACTTGTTGGCGCAGTTGCCGTAGCCGTTCAGCATCGTCGCCTCGTAGAGCTGCGACGGCAGGACGAGGGCGAGCGTCTCGCTGCCGCTGTAGGGGATCGCGCCGATGACGGACTCGGCGGCCAGCACGCGCTCTTGCTTCTCCCAATCAACCTCGGGGATCGGCTCGATGCTCAGCGACATCAGCTTCTGATAGGCGACGGGATGGGTCGATAAGAAATAGAGAACTCCGCCGAGCACCACGAGAAGCAGCGCTAGGACGATGTACTGCAGCGGTCGCAGGATTCGATCGATGGTGGACTCGAGCAACTGCACGGGATCACGAACGGGGCCAGACGCTGCCCGCTCTCCAAACGGGTCCGCCAA
>CAIXEV010000283.1 GCA_903918555.1 uncultured bacterium
AGGTCGCCGTGCGCGTCCCAGTTGGCGTCGTTGTGCGAACCGCCCGAATACACCTGCACGAAGCGCACGCCGCGCTCGACGAGCCGCCGCGCGAGCAGGCACTTGCGGCCGAATTCCTCGGTGCGCGGGTCGTCGATCCCGTAGAGCTCCTTGGTCTTGGCGCCCTCGGACTCGATCTCGACCGCCTCGGGCGCGGTGCTCTGCATGCGGTACGCGAGCTCGTAGCTCTCGATCCGGCTCTCGAGCTCGGAGTTGCCCGAGCGGAGCATCGCATGCCGCGTGTTCCAGTCCTTCATCTTATCGAGCATCGCGCGCTGGAGCGCGACGCTGCGGCCATCGGGGTTCGCGAGGTCGAGGATCGGCGGCCCTTCGCCGCGCAGCACCGTGCCCTGGTACATCGCGGGCATGTAGCCGCTCGACCAGTTCTTCGCGCCCGAGATCGGGCCGCCCGCGCTGTCGAGCATCACGACGAAGCCGGGCAGGTTCTGGTTCACGCTGCCGAGGCCGTAGTTCACCCACGAGCCCATCGCAGGGCCGCCGAGCAGGCGCCCCGAGTTCATCATCAGCATCGCGCTGCCGTGGATCGGGCTGTCGGCGTACATCGACTTGATGAACGCGATGTCGTCGACGCAGGTCGCGAGGTGCGGGAAGAGATCGCTCACCCACGCGCCCGACTGGCCGTACTGGCGGAACTTCCACTTCGGGCCGACGACGCGGCCTTCGTTGCGGTCGCCGCCGCGGCCCTTCGTCTTCACCTTGATGGTCTGGCCGTCGTACTTGTAGAGATCGGGCTTGTAGTCGAAGGTGTCGACATGGCTCGGGCCGCCGTAGCAGAAGATGAAGATGACGCTCTTCGCCTTGCCCGGAAGCATCGCGGGCTTCGGCGCCATCGGATTCACGGGCCCGCCCGGAAGCGGCGTCACGCCGTCGAACGCGAGCGCCTGCTTCGCGAGAAAGCCGTCCTTCGCCAGCATCCCCGCGAGCGCGACCGATGTGAACGCGCCGCCCGCCTGCCACAGGAACTCGCGGCGCGTGCGGCCGCAGAAGGTGTTGGTCGGCTTGTCGAGTGGATTGCTCATGAGGGCACCTTCGGAAAACGCCGTCAGTCGATGTACAGGAACTCGTTGAGGTTGAAGAGCACGAGACACAGGCTCGTCATCGCCTGCTCCTGCGTCAGCCCTTCCTTCGCCTTGATCTCGTCGAGGAACTTCACGGCCTCGTCGATCTCGCGCGGTTCGGGCGCGCGGCCGCTCGTGAGCCGGCGCGCGCGGTCGATCTGCGCGCGGAGGTCGCCCGGGAACTCGCGCTCGACGCGCCGCGCGAGGTTCGCGGCCTCTTCGTTCGTGAGGTCGCCGTTCAGCATCGAGAGCGACTGCGTCGGCACCACGGTGTTGAAGCGCTGCGGGCACGGGCTGTCGAGGTCGGCGAGGTCGAACGCCGTCAGCAGCGGGTGCTGCAGCGACCGCTTCAGCTTGATGTAGAGGCTGCGGCGCGTCCACGACTCGCGCTCGGTGAGCGGCCACACTTCGCCCGGACGCGACGAGGTCGCGAGCACTTCCTCGGGCATCGGCGGCAGGACCGGCGGGCCACCGACCTTGGTGTTGATGGTGCCGTTCGCGACCAGCATCGCGTCGCGCAGCTCCTCGGCAGAGACGCGGCGCATGCGGTAGCGGCTGAGCAGTTCGTTGGGCGCGTCCTTCGCGAGCGCGTCGGGCGTGGGCACGCTCGACATGCGGTACGCGGCGCTCGTCATGAGCAGGCGGTGCATCTCCTTGAAGCTGCCGCCCTTCTCGATCATCGTCGCGGCGAGATAGTCGAGGAGCTCGGGGTGCGTCGGCTGCTCGCCGAGGCGACCGAAGTCGTTGGTCGACCCGGAGAGACCTGCGCCGAAGTGATGCTGCCACACGCGGTTCGCGATCGTGCGCCACGCGAGCGCGTTGCGCGGGTCGACGATCCAGTTCGCAAGCGCGAGGCGGCGGCCGGAGCTCTCGCCGTGCGCGGGCTTGACCGCGGGCTCGGGCTCGAAGCGCGCGGCGATGAGCGGCACCTTCGGCTCGACCAGGTCGCCGAGCGCGTGCGGGCTGCCGCGCAGCATCACATGCATTTCCGCGGGTTCAGGCTTCTCGCGCACGGCGAGCACCGTCTCGCCCTTCCAGTCGGGCATGCGCCACGCGGCGAGCTGCGCGCTGAGTTCATCGAAGCGCTTCGCGGCCGCTTCACCCGAGCGCGCGAGGATCGACGCGCGCGCGGCCTCGGGCGACGCGAGGCCGAGCGCCATCGCGCGGACCTCCTGCTCGCCGAGCACGCGGTCGTACATGCGCACTTCGTCGATCGTGCCCGCGAACGCGCCGCCACCCGGCAGCATCGCGCCGATCGCGAGCTTGCGCGGCGTGTCGAGCCGCGCGGTCGAGCCGCGCGCGCGGTCGACGGGCGAACCGTCGACATAGAGCACGATGTCGCCAGACGAGCGCTCGCGCGTGAACGCGACATGGTGCCAGCGGCCGTCGTTGTGGCCGGGGCCCGAGCTGACGAAGGTCTCGGGGTCGCCCGTGCC
>CAIXEV010000284.1 GCA_903918555.1 uncultured bacterium
AGCCCGAGCGCCTCGAGCGGCCCGTGAAGTACGACCTCATCTGCCACGCCGAGATGAACGCGATCATCCAGTGCGCGCGCAACGGCGTGACGCCCGTCGGCTCGACGATCTACACGAGCTTCGCGCCGTGCGTCCACTGCACGCTGTCGATCATCCAGTCGGGCATCGTGCGCGTGGTCACCTACAAGGCCGGCAAGGGCGACGAGCACTGGGAGGCGAACTTCGCGAAATCCCGCGAGCTGCTCGCGGAGTCGGGCGTCGAGTTCGTCGAGCTCGAGAAGGCGTGAGTGCGTGAAGGGGGAGCCCAGCAGGATTTCTCACGGAGGCACGGGGGCACGGAGGCCAAGTCTTGCACTCGGTCGCAACGGGAATGAAGAAGGAAAGAGCGGCCTGTCTCATTCCGTCACTCTTCCCCGTCTACTTCCCCGTCTTCTTCCCCGTCTTTCTCTCTTCTTCGCCTCTCTTCATAGGCATCGCTCACGCAAAGCGCACGCGGCATCCCCTGCCCTCCGTGCCTCCGTGAGAGACCTCTCTGGCATCAAGGCGCGAGTCCGAGTTCCTTCGAGGTGAACGGCCGGTTCCGGCCCTTCGTTTCGTCGCGGATCTTCGCAACAAGCGCGGCATCGATCGCTTCGCCCGTGTTGCCCCACGCGCTGCGCACATAGCTGAGCACGGCGGCGATCTCCTCGTCGCTCTTCAAGGGCGCGGCGGGCATCACCTGGTTGTACGACTGGCCGTCGACCTTGATCGGGCCCTCGAGGCCGTGCATCACGATCTTGACGAGCGTCGCGGGGTCGCCGTGCACGATCTCGCTGCCGCGCAGCGGCGGATACACCGGCGGCAGGCCGCGGCCGTTCGCCTGGTGGCAGCTCATGCAGTTCGAGTAGAGGCGCTTGCCGTACTCGGCGAGGCTCAGCTCGGCCGCGCGCACGATCTTCGGCGCGATGAACGACACATCCTCGCGGCCCGGCCAGAAGAGGTTGCGGTCGATCGGCGTCGCGATCGCGAGTTCGGCGGGAACACGGTCGAGCATCGTGAACCAGCCCTGCGGCTCCGACGCGGCGATCAGCTGCCGCGGTTCCTTCGCGTTGAGGTTCTGCTTGGCGGCGATGCGCTCGAGCATCGCCTTCGCAAGCCACGGGCGATCCTTCGCGATTCCCGCGGCCGTCGCCAGCGCGTCGCGCAGCGTCGAGGGCGAGGGAAGGCCCGAGCCATCGTCGAGCAGGACATCGGTGAATTCCGCGGCGAACGCGGAGGCGGCCACGCTGTTCTCGAGGAGCACGCGGCCTTCGACGACCGAGCCGAGCAGCTCGCTCTCCGCGCCGCCGAGCGACGCGATCACGGCGCTGCGCATCTCGCGCGAGCCGATGTCGCGACGCAGCGCGGGCTCGAGCACCGCGATGCGCAGCGTCGGATCGAGCCGCCACGCGGTGAGCACGGCCTGCACGCGAACGCCTTCGTCCGGATCCTCGGTGGCACGCGACAGGAGCGACGCGAGCAGCACGCTGTCGAAGCTGCGCTCGGCGACGCGCAGCGCGTGCGTGCGCACGACAGGTTGCAGCGAGGCGAAGGCGCGCTCGACCACATTGCGGTCGGCGGCGCCGGCACCCTCGAGCGCCCAGAGCATCTCGAGCGTCGCAGCGAC
>CAIXEV010000285.1 GCA_903918555.1 uncultured bacterium
CTGCTCGGCTGGTGGGGCATCCCCAACCCGCTGTACGGCGACCTCAACGCCGACAATGTCGTCGACGCCAGGGACCTCGGCATCATCCTCGGCCGTTTCGGCGTCGTGACCTACTGATCGCGCCCGTCACGATCCCACAGACTTCACGCCGCCCCCGCCCACGCGGGGGCGGTGTGCGTTTGGGGTGCTGCTCGCGCCGTCCCGCCGTATCCTCCGCGCGTGACCGAGCGCACGCCGACACCTGCCGACCTCGAGCGCCTGCTCGCGCAAGGCGACCACGCCCGCGCCGTGCACGCGGCCAGCGCGATGCTCGCGCAATCGCGCCGCAGCTTCGCCGCGTGGCTCGGCCGTGGCTGCGCGCATCTCAACCTTGGAAAGCTCATCGAGGCGGACGCCGACCTCGACGCGGCGCTCAGGCTCGCGCCGGACGATCCGCAAGCGCAGCTCCTCCGCGGAATGGTCGAGCAGCGCCTCGGTCGAATCGACAGCGCCGTCGCCCGGCTCGCGCGCGTGGCGGCCTCGCGCGCACCGCAGGCACTCGAGGCCGCGGTCACGCTCGCAGAGGTCTACTGGTTCGCGCACCGGCGCGATGAACTCGCGCGATTCCTCGAGGCGGGCGGCGCGTGGACCGCCGACCCGCGCGCCGCGCTCATGCGCGCGCGGCTCGCGTCGACCAACGACCCGACCGGCGCGATCGCCTCGCTCACGGCCATCTCCGCGAGCGCCCCGAGCCCGGTCCTGCGCCGCGTCGCCGGCTTCGACGCCGTCGGCCTGCTCGACAAGACCGCCCGCCATCGCGAGGCGTTCGACCTCGCGACCCGCCTCCACGCCGAGACCACGCCGCGCTTCGACCTCGAGGGCTTCCTGCAGGCCCCGCGCGAGCACGCCGCGAAGGCAAGCGCAGGCGCGAAGTGGGTCTCCGCGCGCGCAGATCCCGTGCGCGGCGTCGCGCTGGTCGTGGGACTCCCCCGCTCCGGCACCACGCTCCTCGAGCAGATGCTCGACCGGCATCCCGCGATCAGCGGCATCGGCGAATACGAGGGAATCGACACCCTCGGCGAATCGCTCGTCGCGCTCGGCGCATGGCCGCGCGGCGTCGGATTCGTCGACAGGACCGCGGCGACCGCGCTGCAGCGAGCCTACCTCGACGGCGCCCGCGCCCGCGCGCGCCCCGACGCCGCGTGGACCTTCGACAAGACGCTGCGCGCATGGCGCTGGCTGCCGGCCATCGCCGCGGTGATGCCGGGCACCGTCTGCCTGCATGTCGCGCGCGATCCCCGCGACGCCGCCATCAGCACCTTCCTGAGCTACTTCCATCCGGTCAGCGACGGCTGGACCGCGAGCCTCGCGTCGCTTCGCGCGGTGGCGGAGGTCGAGCGCTCGCTCCTGCCGCGCGCGCTCGAGGTGCTCGGACTCCCGCACGAATCGCTCGTCTACGAACGCCTCGTCGCCGACCCCGCCGCGCACGCCGCGCGCTGCCTCGCGCGCATGAACCTCGCGATGGACGAGCGCGTCCTCGCGCCCGAGTCGAACGCACGCGCGGTCTTCACGCTCAGCCACGAACAGGTGCGCCGCCCGATCAACCCGGCGTCGATCGGCCGCTGGAGGAACTACGCGTTCGCATTCGACGCGTCGTGGGACGCCCTTGCGGCGGCGCATGAAGCACGCATCGCCTCGGCGCAGTGACGCGCGCGAGGCGATGCGTGTTCGTGACCGAAAGTGCCGCGCTCAGCGCTGGAGAAGCGCGGTGCTCCACTGCGGCTCGACTTCGCGCAGCGGCGACGAGGAGAGA
>CAIXEV010000286.1 GCA_903918555.1 uncultured bacterium
CAGAGATCGGTGCAGTTCGAGCAGATGTAGACATCGCCCGGGCCCTCGACCATCGCGCCGACCTCGCGGCTCGTCTTGCCGCAGAAGCTGCAGGTGGTCATCTTCTTGCCGCGGAAGCCGCCGTCGCCGCCGCCGCCGGCACCACCGCCAGCGCCGCCGCCGTAGTCGCCGCCTTCACCGCGGCCGGCGGGCGGTCCGCCAGGGCCGCGGCGCGGGGGCTGCGCCGAGGAGACGATCTCTGTTGCGTGCGCAGGGGTGTTCCCGTGCAGGTGTCCGAGGCTGCCGTCGCCGCATCCCGAGGGCTGGATCGATGCGTCGTGGTCGTTGCGGCGAGGAATGGGCTGTTGCATAGGGGGACTTCGATTGCAGTGGACTCACTCGGCGCGGGGTGCGCCCCGATAAGCCGAGGGAGAAGTCTATCGGCTCTCCACCGCCTGAAACGGGAAGATCCGCGCTCCGCGAATCGCGGATGGGCGGTCCCAGGACTGGGCTAGAAGGAAACTCCTCCAGCAGGAAGGTCGGTTTCACGGAACCCCGAGGCAAGGAAAACCGACGCAACGGGCCCGAAAGACATGAACGGGATGGGCGTGCGTCGGTCAGCCGCGGTCGTGGTCGGTTCTCGGATCTGCCGGGCGCTTTGGACGGGTCGGCGACCGGGGAGCGTCCGCGGCGCCTTGGCCACCTTCGTCGCGGATCACGATGCGCCCCGTCTGGTCCGCGCGAGCGGCGGGTCGTTTCGGGGTCACGGGATCGGGCTTTGTGGGGGCGCCGGGGGAAGCAGCGGGTGAAGGGGCGGGGGAAGGATCGGGTGAGGGATCGGGTGAGGGATCGGGGGGCGCGTCAGCGCGCCTCGACGCCGGGAGCCTGTGATCCAGCGGACTCGCGGTCGGCGGATGCTTCAAGAGCACCGCGTCCTTCTTCGACGGCTTTCGCCGTACCGCGGAGATGATCTGCGCGTGCGCGCGCTCGAACTCCTCGTCGCTGAGTGAACCTTCGCGGTGAAGACGACGGAGATCGGAGAGCGTGAAACCCTCCTCGGTCTCGTCGGGCGCCTTCATCCACGCGCGGATCCGGGTGATCGCGACCCAGCCGATCACCGCGATCACGGCAAGCGCGAGGAGCGCGCCTCCAATCGACTTGAAGAGATCCAGCGACGGGTTCATGGCATTTGGATCGGCAGGCGAGGGCGAGAGGCGGCAAAAACGCCCGAGGCTTCAACCCCCGAGGCTTCAACCCCCGAGGCTTCAACGCCCAAGGCTTCAACCCCCAAGGCCCAAAAAAAGCCCAAGGCCCGGAGAACGCGGGTGCGCGCCCTCAGGGCCTCGGACAAGGTTCGGACGCAGGACGGAATCAGCTGCGCTTGGCCTTCGCCTCGACGAGCTTGTTCCACTCGTCGGCTGCGATGTCGCTGACCTTCGCCTGCGAGATGATGCGGTCGCTGACCTTGGCGTCGCGGATGACCGAGATGACCTCGCCCATGCGGCCGGCCTTCTCGAGCTGCTGGCGCATCTGCTCGGGGCGGACGCCCTGCTGCGAGGCCATGAACGCGATGCGCCCGTTGAGCTCCTGCTCGGTGATGTTGACGCCGAAGTGCTGCGCGAGGCGCGCCATGATGAAGAAGAGCTTCAGGCGGTCCTTCGCGACCTTCTCGCTCGATCCGCGGATCTCGGCGAGACGGTTCTCGACGGCGGCGGGCTCGATGCCGCGCGAGAGCAGCTCCATGCGCTGCTGCTCGAGGGTGCGGCTGATCTGCTCCTCGGAGATCTTCGCGGGAAGCGCGAATTCGATCTTCTCGACGAGCTGCTCGGAGATCTGCTCGCGCATCGCCGAGCGCTGCTCGCCGTCGCGGCGCTGCTCGAGCGCGTCCTTGACCTGCTCGCGGAAGATCTCCTCGCTCTCGACGCCGTACATCTCGGCGAGCTCCTTGCCGGCGCGCGGGGCGATGCGCTCGGCCTCGGAGATCGCGTACTGGATCGAGATCTTCTTGCCGCGGAGCTCCTCGCGCTCGTGGCCTTCGGCGCCCGTCGTCGTCACGGTGATCGTGTCGCCGACCTTCTTGCCCATCAGCGCCTTGTCGAGATCCTCGATGATGATGCCGAGGAGCTGGCCCTTGCCTTCGTCTTCCTCGGCGGGAACGACGCACAACGCCTTGTCGGTGTCGAAGTAGGTGCCCTCGCGGCCCTCGACGGTGACGGTCGCCTTGCCGAGCATGCGGTCAAGCCGCTCGAACGGGCCGTCGATGCGGGTCGGGGTGCCGAATCGGTAGCTCTGGCGCAGGATCTCGCCGTCGACATGCTCCGCGGTGACCTCGAGGGTCGGCTTCTTGACCTCGAAGCCGGTGAACTCGGGGATCTCGAAGTCGGGAGCGACCTCGATCTCGACGGCGAAGCTGAAGTCCTTGCCGCGCGCGAGCTCGGGGATGGCGTCGCCGTCGACGGGACGCGGATCGCTGATCGGACGGAGCTTGTGCTCCTCGACCGCCTTCGAGTAGGCCTCGCTCATGAGCTGGCCGCGGGTCTCGTTGAGGATCGAGCCTCCGACGCGCTTCTCGACGAGAGCGCGCGGGGCCTTGCCCTTGCGGAAGCCGGGGAACGCCGCATCGGCGAGGAAGGTGGAGAGCGCAAGCTCAAGTCGGGCGTCGACCTCGGCGGCAGGCACCTTGAGCGCGATGCGCTTGGTGCAGGGAGCGGTTTCGGTGACGGTGATCGCGACTTCGAGCGGGGTTTCGGTGGCGGTGGCCATGGTTCAAATCCAATCTGGGCCCAAC
>CAIXEV010000287.1 GCA_903918555.1 uncultured bacterium
CGACCGTTCCATCAAGCTTGCGGCCGAGCGTGTGGAACCCGCCCGCCGCGACGCTCGCCACCGGCCCGAGCCCAGCGGGCACGCGGGCCTGGCCATAGTGCGGGGAGATGCCGGACGCAGTGGCCCCCGCGCCCCAGCAGACGACGGTGCCGTCGGCGCGCTGCGCGACGCTGTGCACGCGGCCACCCGAGATCGCAATGGCGGATCCGAGGTCTTCGGGCACATTGATCTGCCCGTAGTCGTTCTGGCCCCACGAGAACACGGCGCCGTCGGAGCGGAGCGCGAGCACATGGTTTCCACCGCCCGCGATCGCGGTGATCCCATCGAGATTCGGCGGGGGCACGCCCAGCCCGTAGTAGCCGTTGCCCCACACCGCGACGGTGCCGTTGGCGCGGAGGGCGACCGTCCCGTCCAAGGTCCCGGCGGCACGCACGAAGTCGTTGCCCTGCGCAAGGCCGCTGAAGGCGAGCTCGCCCCACGCACGAACCTCGGAGCCCGAGGCGTGGGTCTGTTGAACGGCACCCATGAAGGCGCCCATGGAGGCAACCATGAAGGCACCCATGAAGGCGCCCATGAAGGCGCCCATCAAGGCAGGCGCCGCGGTGCAAGCGGTGAGGACGGAGCGGGCCGTGAGCTGGACGAGGGGCATAGGGATCTCCTGGGCGCGTCCGGCCGCGAAGTGTCGGCGGCGCGGTGCGTACGGGGCAAACCTATGTCGGTCTTGATGAAGATGAAACCCTAGCGCCCCTCTGGCGGCCAACTTGGGCGCCATTCCAGAACGCGCCCCCCCGAACGGGCGGTGCCGCAGGCAGGACTCTGGTCGGGGGACTCTGGTCGTGGGACTCAGGCGAACAGCCCGTCGAGCAGCTCGACGACGCCCTTGCCTTGCGTCGCGATCGTCTCGAAGATCTTGCGGCCGCCGGCGATGTCGAGCAGCTCGCGCACGAGCTTCGACTCGCCCGCGTGGTCGGCCTTGTTGACGACGAAGAGATCGGCGATCTCGAGGATGCCGGCCTTGTCCATCTGCACGGCGTCGCCCATGCCCGGCACCACGACGACCGCGGTGCGGTCGACGAAGGTGCGGATCGCGACATCGTTCTGGCCAGCGCCGACGGTCTCGACGATCAGCTTGTCGTAGCCGGCGCCGCCGATCAGCTCGATGATCTCGGGCAGCGTGCGGTAGTCCTCGCCGACGATCGCGAGCGACCGGTAGAAGATGCCCTCGTCGACCGCGTTGAAGTCGACGCGCAGGCGGTCGCCGAGGAGCGCGCCGCCCGTGATCGGGCTCATCGGGTCGAACGCGACGACGGCGATCTTCTCGCCGCGGCGCACGGCCTCGCTCGCCATCGAGGCGACGAGCGTGCTCTTGCCGGCTCCGGGCGAACCCGTGATGCCGACGACCTGCTTCGGCCGGCGGCGCGGGGCGTTCACCGGCTTGCCCGCATGCGCAAGCGAGATGTTGCGCGCAAGCACGGCGGCGGGGTGGGTCGACACGCCTGCGGCGAGCGGCGCGTAGGTCTTCACGCTCTCGCGCACGCTCGCGACGATCTGCTCCATGCCCGTTCCGGTGTGGTAGACGCGCGCGACGCCCGCGTCGATGAGCTTCGGCACATCGTCCTGCGGGATGATGCCGCCGACATTCACGATCATGTCCGGGCGCCCGACCTTCGCGCACTCCTCGAGGAGGCGCGGCACGAGCACGAGGTGCGAGTTCGACATCATCGAGCAGGCGATGCAGTCGGCGTCCTCGTCGCGGGCGCTGATCGCGAGGCTGCGCGGCGTCTGCCAGAGGCCCGAGTAGATCACATGGATGCCCGAGTCGCGCATGATGCGTGCGATGAGCTTGACGCCGCGGTCGTGGCCGTCGAGCCCCATCTTCCCGAGAAGGACCCGGGGGCGGTGGGGGAGATCGCTGCAGCGATCCTGCTTCTCG
>CAIXEV010000288.1 GCA_903918555.1 uncultured bacterium
GGAGCGGGGGGCGGCAAGGTCGCGATCTTCATCGGCCGCCTCGAGCAGGACAACGCCAAGCGCCGCCGCCAGGGCTTCATCGACGGCCTCCTCGGCCGCACGCCCGACCCCACGCGCTACGACGAGCCCGCGACCGTGATCAGCGAGGCCGGCTACACGATCGTCGGCACCTGGACCGACTCGTTCGACCGCGCGAAGGCCAAGGCGAACATCGAGGATGTGCTCATCAAGCACCCCGACCTCGCGCTCATGACCGGACTCTTTGAATACAACTCGACGCTCGCGGTCGAGGTGCTTCGCCAGACCGGGAAGATCGGCAAGGTGCAGCTCGCCGCATTCGACGAGGGCGCCGATGTCATCGCGGGCATCAAGGAAGGCTTCGTCCTCGGCACGGTCGTGCAGGATCCCTACGGCTACGGCTTCGAGAGCGTGCGCGTGCTCCTCGCGTTCACCAAGGGCGACATGTCGATGGTTCCCGAGAACGGCGTCATCAACATTCCCGCGAAGGTCATCAAGAAGGACAACGCGGAGGCGTTCTGGAAGGACCTGAAGGCGAAGATCAAGGCGGGCAAGGATGCGAAGTAAGGGCGCGAGATGATGTCGCGTCCGATGCAGCCCGAGCGCAGCGATCAGCGGCCCGTCGTTCTTTCGGTGCGCGGCGTTGGCCGACGCTACGCGGGCGTCGTCGCGCTCGCGGGCGTCGACCTCGAGATCCGCGGCGGCGAGGTGCTTGCGATCGTCGGTGAGAACGGCGCGGGCAAGTCGACGCTGCTCAAGATCCTGTCGGGCGTCGTGCAGCCGAGCGAGGGTTCGGTCGCGGTGGCCGATGCGTCGGGCGCGCTGCGCGAGCTCGCGCTCGACGGCGTGCGCGAGGCGACCGACGCGGGCATCGCGCTCGTGCATCAAGAGCTCAACCTCGCGGAGAACCTCGATGTCGCGGGCGCGATCTACCTTGGCCGCGAGCCGTCGCGGTTCGGGTTTCTCGACCGCGCGCGCATGCGCGCCGAGAGCGCGAGGTGGCTTGCGCGCGTGGGGCTCGACCTCGATCCCGGCACGCTGTGCGGAACCCTGCGGATCGCGCAGCGGCAGCTCGTCGAGATCGCGAAGGCGCTCTCGACCGAGTCGCGCATCCTGATCCTCGACGAGCCGACCTCGAGCCTGACGACGCGCGAGACGGAGCGCCTGCTCGAGATCATGGACGAGCTGCGGCGCGCAGGCGTGGCGGTGGTGTTCGTCTCGCACCACCTCGACGAGGTGATGAAGATCGCCGACCGCGTGGTCGTGCTGCGCGACGGCCGCAAGACCGGCGAGCTTGCGCGCGGCGAGTACGACCGCGCCGCGATCGAGCGGCTCATGGTCGGGCGCGACATCGCGCGGGCGGAGCGGCGCGCGGTGGCCGCGGACGCCGCGACGCGCCTCGAGGTGCACGGGCTCGTGACGACGCATCGGCGCCGCGTCCCCGCGTCGCTCGCGGTGCGCGCGGGCGAGATCGTCGGGCTCGCGGGGCTCGTGGGCGCGGGCCGAACCGAACTCCTCGAGGCGATCGCCGGTCTCGGCGCC
>CAIXEV010000289.1 GCA_903918555.1 uncultured bacterium
GGGTGATGTTGTCGAGCCAGAGCGACTGGCCGAGGGCTGCGAGACGGGCGGTGGGAAGAACTGCGGTCATGGGGGCCTCCGTGCGGCTTCGGAAGACTAGCAGAGCGATCGCAGCGCGGGCTTGACACGATCGCGGCGTTTCCCTGTTCACGCGGGGGTGGATTTCTGCCGATGATTGCGTCCCATGCCAGCCGCCACCCTCTCGCGCAAGAACACCCGCAAGAACAACCGCAAGAGCACTCGGGCGAAGACCGCCACGCCCGCACGCGCCGCGAAGGCTTCGCCGGCCTCGGCGCCGACCGTGCCCGCGTGGCATGTCGCGCCCGACAAGACGCGGGCGTGGAAGCGCCTCGCCGCGCTCGCCAAGCGCGGCCGGGCGATGGACCTCCGCCAGGCGTTCGCGAAGGACCGCTCGCGCGGCGCGCGCTTCGCCGTCGAGGCGCTCGGCATCCACCTCGACTACTCGAAGAACCTCGTCGACGGCGATGTCGTCGACGCGCTGCTTGCGCTCGCGAAGGAATGCGGCGTCGCGAAGCACGCGAAGGCGATGTTCGCGGGCGAGGCGATCAACCTCACCGAGAACCGCGCCGTGCTGCACGCGGCGCTGCGCGCGCCGAAGGGCAGCGTGATGAAGGTCGACGGCGAGAATGTCGTGCCGCATGTGCACGCGGTGCTCGACCGCATGGCCGCGTTCGCCGACGCCGTGCGCAGCGGCGCGTGGCGCGGTCACACGGGCAAGAAGATCACCGCCGTCGTCAACATCGGGATCGGCGGCAGCGACCTCGGCCCCGTGATGGCCTACGAGGCGCTGAAGGACTTCACGCGGCGCGACATCGCGTGCCGCTATGTGTCGAACATCGACGGCGAGGATTTCTACGAGAAGACGCGCGACCTCGACCCCGAGACCACGCTCTTCGTCGTGAGCTCGAAGACCTTCACCACGATCGAGACGATGACGAACGCGCAGACCGCGCGCGCGTGGACGCTCGCGAAGCTGAAGAACCCCGCGGCGGTCGCCAGGCACTTCGTCGCCGTGTCGACCAACGCCGAGGAAGTCGCGAAGTTCGGCATCGACACCGCCAACATGTTCGGCTTCTGGGATTGGGTCGGCGGCCGCTACTCGATGGACTCGGCGATCGGCCTCTCGACGATGATCGCGGTCGGACCCGCCGCGTTCCACGAGCTTCTCGCGGGTTTCCGCGACATGGACGAGCACTTCCGCACGGCGCCCGCTAAGAAGAACCTGCCGTATCACCTCGCGCTCGTCGGCATCTGGAACCGCGAGTTCCTCGGGTTCGACACCGTGGCGGTGCTCCCCTACTGCCAGTACCTGCATCGCTTCAGCGCGTACCTGCAGCAGCTCGACATGGAGTCGAACGGAAAGCGCGTGCAGCTCGACGGCGCCGCGTGCCGCTGGCAGACCGCGCCCGTGATCTGGGGCGAGCCGGGCACGAACGGCCAGCACGCGTTCTATCAGATGATCCATCAGGGGAGTTCACCGGTCCCCTGCGACTTCCTCGCCTTCGCGAAGCCGCTCCACGATGTCGGCACGCCCGCGACCGGCATGCACCACGACATCCTCCTCGCGAACCTGTTCGCGCAGGGCGAGGCGCTCGCCTTCGGCAAGACGCCCGCCGAGGTGCGCGCCGAGGGCACGCCCGAGTGGCTCGTGCCGCACCGCACCTTCCCGGGCAACCGTCCGTCGAACACGCTCCTCTGCGAGAAGCTCTCGCCGCGCATGCTCGGGCGGCTCATCGCGCTCTACGAGCACAAGGTGTTCGTGCAGGGTTCGATCTGGCGCGTGAACAGCTTCGACCAGTGGGGCGTCGAGCTCGGCAAGGTCCTGGCCAAGAGGATCATTCCCGAACTTTCGGGCGCGAAGGCCGCCAAGACCGGGCACGACAGCTCGACCGACGCGCTCATCGCGCGCTACCGCGCGTGGCGCGGTCGCTGATACGATTCGGGCATGACCCGTCTTGCCACTTCGGTTCTGTCCATGTCGCTCATGTTCGGCGGCGCGTTCGCCGGTCTGTTCGCGGTCACGCCGCAGGCGTTCGCGCAGCAGGAGACAGGCGACTCCGGCACCATCACCGTGCAGCAGTTCATGCAGGCGCTCCTCCCCTACGGATCGTGGATGGCGCATCCGCAGTTCGGATGGGTGTGGCAGCCGCACGATGTGCAGCCGTGGTGGCAGCCGTTCGCGGTCGGCGAATGGATGGTGACGCAGGACGGAACGCCGTACTGGCGCAGCGGCTACCCCTTCGGATGGGCGACCGAGCACTACGGCTCGTGGACCTTCGATGAGGCCAAGGGCTGGCTTTGGATTCCCGGCAACGACTGGTCGGCCGCGCCCGTCACCTGGCGCGCGACCGACGGCGTGATCGGCTGGGCGCCGATCATGGCGACCGGCGCCGATGTGCAGGCCGTCGCCTGCCCGCAGCCGCCGATGGCGTGGATCTTCGTTCCGATGGCTCGGCTGATGACGACGAGCAACTTCGCGGCCGCCGAACAGGAGCTCGTCTCGCGTGACGCGCACGGCACCTGGGGCAACTGGGCGCACGACGCCGACGGCGCGAGTGCGCACCGCATGCCCGAGCCGAGCAACGCGGGGCTTCTCGACCGCACCAAGTGCCTCGGCGCTGCAGAGGCCAAGGACGCGTTCCTCGCCGCCGTCAGGATGCGCGGCGGTGCAGTCCAAGGCTCGACCATCGAGTTCGTGAACAGCCGAGGACAGATGGGAAGCGGCCGAATCCGAGGCGGAAACATCCCCGCCTACGCGCCGACGATCACCGGCAACGCACCGCCGGCGGGCGGCGACTTCCTCGTGAATCCGCCCGTGCAGCGCGTGCAGCGTGCGCTCTCCGCGCAGCGCGTGCAGCGCGTCGAGCGCACCGATCCCGCCGGGCGCGCGCAGCCCGCGCAGCCGGTCGAGCGCGCCCAGCCCGTGCAGCCCAACCTGCCCACGGTTCCGGCGACGCCCGCCGCGCCGTTGACGCCGTACGAGGCCTACACCTACCAGCACGCGCGGCTCAACGAGTATCACGCCGCGCAGTACGAGCGTCTTCGTCAGATGCAGGAGAGCGACAAGTCGCTGACCCCCTCCGAGCGCGAGCGCCAGATGCGCGAGATGCAGTGCGTGGCGGCGCGCCAGCGGGCGCTGCTCGATGCAAGGCAGCGCGCGAACTCCGAGCCCCCCGCTCTGCCGACCCAGCCGGCGACCCAGCCTGCGACCCAGCCGGCGACGCAGCCCTGACGGTGGCTGCCACGACCATGGAGCGGATCTACCTCGATTCAAACGCAACCACGCGCCCGGCGGATGAAGTCGTCGAGGCGGTCGCGCGCTCCATGCGGGAATCCTGGGCGAATCCGTCGAGCGTGCACCGCGCGGGCGGCGAGGCGAAGCGCGTGGTCGAACTCGCGCGCGAGAGCGTGGCGCGACTCGTTGGCTGCCAGGATCGCGAGGTCGTGTTCACCTCCGGCGGAACCGAGGGCGCAAGCCTTGCGATCCGCGGGACGATCGAGCACTTCGCCGCGACCGATGCGGCGCGGCGCGTCCTCGTGACCACGAAGTTCGAGCACAGCGCCGTGCGCGAGCTTGCGCAGCAGTGCGAGAAGCGCGGAACGGAGGTCGTCTGGCTTCCGGGATCGCACGACGCACCGGGCACCCCTGATCTCAATGCGCTCGAGACGCTGCTCAAGGCGCGCGCCGCGGAGATCGCGCTCGTCAGCCTGATGTGGGCAAACAACGAGACTGGGGCGATCGCGGACATCGGACGCGCCGGCGCGCTCTGCCGCGAGCATGGCGTGCGATTCCATACGGACGCCACGCAGTGGGTCGGCAAGATGCCGACCGACTTCGCGGCGCTTCAGGTCGACCTCGCGAGCTACGCGGCGCACAAACTGCACGGCCCGAAGGGCGTCGGCGCGCTCTATGTCCGACGCAATGTGCGCGTGACGCCGCAGACCTACGGCGGTCCGCAGGAACGAGAGCGCCGCGGCGGCACCGAGAATGTGGCGGCGATCGCGGGCTTCGGCGTGGCAGCCGATCTCGCGCGGGCCTGGCTCGCGGGTGACGGCATCGCGCGCGGAGCAGCGCTGCGCGACCGGTTCGAGCGCACGGTCGCGAAGGCAGCCGGCGGCGCGATCCACTCGCAGCATGAGACACGCCTCTGGAACACCACGAACATCGGCTTCGCGAAGCTCGAGGCGGAAGCGATCCTCCTGCTCCTCTCCGAACGCGGCGTGTTCGCATCTGCAGGCGCCGCCTGCAGCTCAGGCTCGCTCGATCCTTCACCGGTCCTTCTCGCGATGGGAATCGCACCCGAACTCGCACACGGCTCGATTCGCTTCAGCCTTTCGCGCGAGACGACCGCAGCCGATTGCGACGAGGCCGCGCGCCGCGTGATCGCTGCGATCGAGCGCCTGCGCGCGTCGACGAGCGCCGCGGTCGGGTGAGTGGCGAAGTCGCACGCCGCTGCGCGTGCGTGGCGCGCGTGGCACCTGTCTACGGAATTTTCTCACGGAGGCACGGAGGCACGGAGGCACGGAGATCAGGGGCGGCCGCACGCGACTCGCGGGGAGAGGCGGGAAAGAATGAGAGAGAGAGAGAAAAGAGCAGGCGCAATCAGATGGACGAGTCGAGGTGCGTTGGACCGGGCCAATCCGCATCAAACGCTCGTGATCGCGTGACGCGCCGGCGCGGCGCACTTGGCATCCGTGCCTCGGCGGCTCTGCGGGAATCCAGCGCCGGAATTCGCTCTGCTCGGCGCGGGTCAGTCGCCGCCGCCGCCGCCGTCGCCGCCGTCCCCGCCGTCCGATGACGAGACCGCGGCACCGGCGATCGTGGCGGCGTCAGAGACTCCATCACGCATGGTCGCGAGCATCGCGACACCGACCCCCTCGCCCTTGAAGGGTTGGAACCAGAGTTCCGCTCCATTGGTCGGATCAAGCGCCCAGGTGTAGCCGTTGATGCTGACGAAGAGCCGGTCGCCGCTCGGAAGCATCACGACAAGTCCCGTGGACTTCGTGGCCTTCCACTTCCAGACGATGCTGCCGTCGACGCGATCGACCGCAATCACCTTGTCCATGAAACTCACGAAGAGAAGATCATCGGTTGTGAGGGTGCGGGTTGCCATAGGACGCCGATCCTATCGGCGGAATGGAACCGAGTGAATCGGCCACCGAGATGGGCGTGCTCTCAGA
>CAIXEV010000290.1 GCA_903918555.1 uncultured bacterium
AGAGCCACAGCGAGGTGCTGAGGCCGAAGACGATCATGCAGACGCCGAACACGGCGACGCTGCCAAACAGCACGCGCCCCGTGTTCCGGAACCCCGGCCGCGCCGCAAGCCAGACCGCCACCAGAAACGCGCCGACGAACGGCGCGGCGCGCAGCGCGCCAAGCCCGATCGGTCCGCAGCCGAGGATCTCCTTTGCGTACACGGGCAGCAGGGCGGTCGCGCCGCCGAAGAGCACAGCGAGGAGATCGAGGGTCAGCGCGCCGAGAATCGTCTTCTCGCGCCAGATGTGGTGCGCGCCATCGAACATGTCGCGCAGGCGCGGCGTCGCGCCTGTTCGCTCGACGGGTCTCGGCTTGAGAAAGAGCGCCGCCGTCCCCGCCGCCGTGCAAAGCGCCGCGGTGCCGAGATAGACCATCCATGCGCCGCCGCTTGCGGCGATGAGCGCGCCAGCGAGCAACGGCCCGACGACCGCCGCGAACTGGAACAGCCCCGATTGCCATGCGATCGCGTTCTCAAACCGCGCGAGCGGCAGCAGCGACGGCAACAGCGCGCCGCGTGCCGGCGCATTGAAGCTGCGGACGCATCCCGATGCGAGAAGGAGCGCGAAGTAGAGCCAGATCGGCGCCGATCCGGCGCTCGTCGCCGCCAGCGCAAGCGCGATCAACCCGAAGCCGATCTGCGTCGCCGCCAGAATCTTCTTGCGGTCGCCGCCGTCGACGATCGTCCCGGCGGGGAGCGTCAGCAGAATCACCGGCAGGGCGCGCGCGAGTCCGGTCGCGCCAAGGACGAGCGCGTTCTCGGTCCGCTCCCAGATCTCCCAGCCGATCGCCGTCGACAGCATCTGGAGCCCGGTGCTCGACGCGACGAACGCCACCGCAAAGAACCGGTAGTTCGGCTCACGGATCGCCGCGAACGGGTCGTGTCGCGGCGTGGGTGCGCTCGGCGGATCGCCTGGCGGGGATGTCGGCGGATGATCGGGTTGGCTCGTCAAGATGGGCTCTGGGCGTCGGGGACTCACTCAGGCCGACTGCGCCACCACGACCGCCGTCCCGTAGCAGAGCACCTCGGTGGTCTGTCCCAGCGTCGATGCGTCGTAGCGGACGCCGACGATCGCATTCGCGCCCATCGCAACCGCATGCGCGATCATGTTGCCGTACGCCTGCTCGCGCGTTTCCTCGCACACCTGCGTGAACTCCATGATCTCGCCGCCAAAGACCGCACGGATGCTCGCGGTGAACCCTTGGATGGCATTCGGCGACCGCACGGTGATCCCGCGGACGAGTCCCAGCGTCTGCACCACCCGATAGCCCGCGATCTCGAAGGTCGTCGAGGTCAAGAGGCGCTGGACCTGCGGATGATGGGAAAGAGGCGGATGGTGCGGGCGAGCCATGCGGGTACTATCCACGGCATGGAGCGACTTCGCAAAGGCCGGCTTCGAATTCCCGCCCTCCCGCGCCCCGTGGCTGGCGTAGTCGTGCGAACCGCCGTGCGAACCGCCGTGCAAACCGCCGCGCTGGCCGCCGTCCTGGTCGTCGCCTCAGGCTGCCAGAACCGCAAGGTCAAGGTCGAGATCAGCGCCCAAGGCGATGAAGCCACGCGCACCTTCGCGACCAACGACACCAACAGCAAGGCCCTGGCCGCCGTCGAAGAGGCCTACGGCAGCAAGGCCGAGTCGGACACGGAGCTTGGCAAGCGCTTCACCGGCACATTCGCCGAGGACATGCTTCCGTCGG
>CAIXEV010000291.1 GCA_903918555.1 uncultured bacterium
CATCGACCGCTGCTGCACGCATGTGATCCGGCCCGATGGCTCGCTCGACAGCTTCTGCCGCTACTACCTCGAGGGCGGCGAGCCGGGCTTCCGCGCGCGGCAAGCGGCGAAGGAGGCGCACGCGTGAGCGATCCGACGCCAGTTCCACCTCCGCAGCTCAAGATCGCGGATGTCAACATGGCCCGGCTCTTCGAGCCGACCCGCGAGTATGGGTGCGCGCAGTGCGGGTTTCGCCTCAAGGGCCTGCCCGACGAGGGCGCGTGTCCCGAATGCGGCCAGCGCTACACGCGCGAGACCGCGGTCCGGCTGTTCCAGCCGCCGCGCATCTTCGATGTGCTCGCCTACCTCGCCGTGCCGCTCGCGCTTCCCTGCAGCCTGTTCGTGTTGGGAGCGGTTCCGCTCCTCACCGCGGATGACATCTTGGGCGCGTGCCTCTGCCTGCTCGGACTTCTCACGCTCGCGCCGTGCACGATCTGGCTCGGCAGGCGTTTCGCCTCCTTGCAGCGCGGGCCCCGCGCGTGCCTCCCGCCGCAGCGCGATCCGTCTCGCGACTGGCGCACAACAGCGTCGACCCTCGGCCTCGTCGGGCAGATTCTCATCGGAGGCGGCTGGATCTTCGTGGTGCTCACCGTGCTCGTCGGCGGCGCGTGCCTAGTGCTGGTCATGGCCAATCTGGGACGATGATTCCGGCAGGTCCGCATGCAATCGTGGCATCCTTCCCAGGCGCCGCTTGCGGCGGGCGCGCTGGATTCGATGCTCGGCTTGATGGGTTCTCTCATTCGTCACCGTCCATCCCCGCCGAGCCGTGCGAAGCGCAACATTCGCTGGGCGGCGATCACGATGCTCGCGTTGTCGCTCGCACCCGCGGCCTCGCCTGAGCTCGAGAGAGCCGACGCCGACCCCGCGCTCGCCGCCGAAACGGCGCCCGCCGACGAACTCCCCTTCATCGCCGGCGGAGCGGACCTCGACCAGGCGCTCGATCTCGGCGCGGACTCGATCCCGCTCGAGTAGCGAATTCACGCGACGAAGACGCCGGCCAGCGCGACCAGCGCGGCCGCGCCAAGCGCGGGCAGAACGAGGCGGAACAGCTCCCTCCCGCCCACCACGCGCGTCACGACCAGCTTGAAGACGGTGTTCACGAGCAGCGCCACCAGCACGGCCCTGACGCCGAGCTGCGGGTCGATCGCGCCGTCGGCGACCTCGCGCGCGGTGCTCATCGCGATCGCGTCCATGTCGGTGATGCCCGCGACGGCCGCCGCCACAAGGAAGATGCCGACGCCGCCATGCTCGATCGTCGCCTTGGTGACGATGCGGATCAGCACGAACGCGCCCGCGAACGCGAGCGCCGAGCGCAGCTGCGTCGGATTGCGCGGCTTCGAGCGCGTCGTCGGCACGGCGTGGCCGTTCCGCCGCAGCGCGACGAACCCGCCGAGCATCGTGAGCGCCGCGATCGCGCCGAGCCACCACGCCGCACGCTGGAAGAGGACCGGCGACACCACCGCGACGAGCATCATGAGCCTCGCAGGCAGCACGCCGCATGCGAGAAGCGCGGTCGCGGCGGCGCCCGGCACATTGCCGTCCTCGCGCGCGCGCCGCGCGGCGCCCACGGTGGCCGCGGTGCTCGACACGAGGCCGCCGAGGAGCCCGGTCGCGACGGTGCCCGCGCGCTCGCCAAGCAGCGCCTGCGCGATGTAGCCGACGAGGCTCAGCGACACGACGAGCACCACCAGCATCCACGCCGTGCGCGGATTGATCGCGCCGAAAGGCCCCATGTCGCGGTCGGGCAGCACAGGCAGGATCACGAGCGCGATCAGCACGAAGGTCGCGATCGCGCGCACATCTTCCTTGCCGAGCCGCCGCACCATCGAGTGGAGCGGGTCGCGCAGGTAGAGAAGCAGGAACAAGACACCCGCCGCCATCACGGTGATCGTGCGGTCGCCGAGCACCGCGAACCCGCCGAGGAGCGTGGTCGCGACAAGCGCAAACGCCGTGGTGAGCCCGATGTCGCGGACCGTCTGGCCCTCCGCCGGCGCCGAGCGCGCGCTGATGCCCCCCCACACGCCGGCGACGCCCGCGAGCGACGCGACGACGAGCAGCGCCCACGGGGTCGCGCCCGCCTCGCCCAGCATCGCGGCGAGCCCGCCGATCAGGCCCGCAAGCCCGAAGGTGCGCACGCCGGCGACGGTGTCGGGGTGGCGTTCCCGCTCGATCCCGACGAGGAGCCCGACGCCGAGCGCGATGCCGAGCGACACCGCCTTGGGCGGGAAGATCTGCCGCCACCAGGGCGCGCCCGAGATCTCTACCTGCAACGGCGGGTCCGCCACAACGGCGAAGAGGTCGATCATGCTTCCGACGGCCGTCACGCCGTGGAGTGTACGGGCATGGTGCGCACCCCACGCTCGCGGTAGCCTCCCCGCATGCCCGAGCCGCGCCCATCCCCCGACGCCCTCGCGCGAGCCGTGTCGCTCGCCGACCTCGCGGCGCTCGCCGAGCGGGCGATCGAGCGCACCGCGTGGGACTACTACCGCTCGGGCGCCTGGGACGAAACCACGCTCGCCGCGAATGAATCCGCCTGGAAGCGGTTCGAGATCCACTTCCGCGGCATGGTCGATGTGTCGGCGCGCACCGCGGGCACCACGCTGCTCGGGCGCGCGGTCGCCGCGCCGCTCGTCGCGGCGCCGACCGCGATGCAGAAGATGGCGCACCCCGACGGCGAGTGCGCCACCGCGCGCGCCTGCAGCGCCGCGCGGCTCCCGATGTGCCTCTCGAGCCTCTCGACCACCGCGCTCGAGGAAGTCCGCGCGGCCACCGACGGCCCGCTCTGGATGCAGGTCTACATCTCGCAGGACCGCGGCTTCACCCGCGAGCTCGTCGCCCGCGCCGAACGCGCGGGGATCGACGCCTTCGCCGTCACCGCCGACACGCCCGCCTGGGGCATCCGCGAGCGCGACATGCGCAACGGCTTCCGCGTGCCCGACGGGCTGCACATCGTCAACCTCGAGCGCCCCGGCGGCCCGACCGGCCACGCGGGCGTCGGCATCGGCGGCGCGCTCTCGTGGACGATCGACGCGTCGGTCACCTGGAAGGATGTCGAGCTTCTCGCGTCATGGACCTCGAAGCCCGTCCTCGTGAAGGGCCTCTGCCGACCCGACGATGTGCGCGCGGCGTTCGACTCCGGCGCGCGCGGCGTGTGGATCTCGAACCACGGCGGTCGTCAGCTCGACGGCGCGCCGGCGACGGCGCGCGTGCTGGCGGCGTGCGCGCAGGCCGCGCGCGGCCGTGGCCCGGTCGTCGTCGACGGCGGCATCCGCCGCGGCACCGACATCCTGCGCGCACTTGCGCTC
>CAIXEV010000292.1 GCA_903918555.1 uncultured bacterium
AGGATGTAGCCCACGCACAGCAACAGGAACGACAGCGCGGCAAACAGACTGAAAACGACCAGGAGTCCCGTCATCGGCCAGCCGCAGCCCTTGCTCACCCTCCAGCTGTAGTTGATCGCGCGCGCGACGCCCATCGAGCCGAGCGCGGGGTCGATCGCCACGAGCGGCACGAAGAACAGCCGCATCACCACCAACGCGGCGCCGACGATCAGCAGCGCGATCATGAGCAGGCCTCCGATCAAGCCTGCGAGCATCACCGCCGATCCCGCGCCGCCGTTCGTCGAACTGGCCACGCCGATCACCATCGCGACGACGAGCGGGATGTACGCGACCATCGCGACGCCCGCGTAGACGGCGGCGACGAACAGCGATCCGAGCAGCGTCGTGCCGTAGCTGCGAAACCCGAGCAGGACATCGCCGAGCTGCATCGTGCCGCGGATGGCCCGGGTCGCCGCGTGCAGGCAGCCGTAGAAGAACGGCAAGCCGATGAAGATGTTGAGCATGCCAGAGCAGCACACGCCGAGGAGATTCACGGGCGATGGCTCGGTCGAGCCGCTGGCTGCGTCGTAGATGGCGCCGAACAGCTGCGGGCCTGCGAGCACCATGTAGCCGCCAAAGCTGATGCCGGCGACCGCGAGCAGCTGCGACCAGCGCGACTTGAACACCGCGAAGGTCTGGTTCGCGCAACTCGAGAAGTTGAATTCCGGGCAGCCATCGAGCAGCGCCGTCGTTTCGGCTGCGCTGAAATCAGGCGTCTGCGGCGGCGCGCTGCGGAAGAGCCCCGTGAGCGCAGGTTCAAGCCCCGCCTCCGTCCACGCGGCGCCGCCCACGCGCGCGATGCGCGTCGACGGCGACAGTCGCCCCTCTCCCGCGAGTTCACGCAGCTGTTCGTAGCTGTACGGCCCGACCGGCTGCGCGGGCGTCACCGACTCGTCGAGCACATACCAACTGTCCATCGGCGTACCTCCGCGTGAAACGCACGGGCAGTCTACTTGCGCATCGAAGGCGCGGCAACCGTATCTTGCCCGCATGCCGACGACGAGCGCGCGCTTCCCAACCGTCAAGGTCTACGACCACCCGCTGATCCAGCACAAGCTGACGATCCTTCGCGACCGGCGCACGGGTCACGAGCAGTTCCGCGTGCTGCTCAACCAGATCGCGGGCCTGATGGCGTACGAAGTGAGCCGCAACCTCCCCGTTCGGCCGCACGAGGTCGAGACGCCCGTCGCGCGCACCATGGGCACCGAACTCGCGTCGCCGACGACGATCGTGCCGATCCTGCGCGCGGGCCTCGCGATGATGGACGGCCTGCTCGCGCTCTTCCCCGAGGCGCGCGTCGGTCACATCGGGATCTACCGCGACGAGAAGACCGCGCAGCCCGTGACCTACTACGCGAAGCTTCCGCCCGACATCGCCGAGGGCCCCGCGATCATCGTCGACCCGATGCTCGCGACCGGCGGCAGCGCCGCGCACGCGGTCGACATCCTCAAGGAGCGCGGCGTGCGCGACATTCGGCTCGTCTGCCTCGTGGCGGCGCCCGAGGGAATCGAGGCGCTCATGCGCGCGCACCCCGGCACGCCGGTCCATGTGGCCGCGATCGACGAGAAGCTCAACGAGCGCTTCTACATCGTGCCGGGCCTCGGCGACGCCGGCGACCGCATCTTCGGGACGATGTGAGGCGGTCGCCGCTGCGGCGGCTCCCTCTGGCGTGCGTGGCGGGTGCGTCAGCCGCGCTTCGCGGGCACCCACGGCACATCGCCGACGCCCGCGTCGTGGTTCGCGCGGCGCGCCATCGCGAAGAGCAGGTCGCTCATGCGGTTCACATAGCGGAGCGGTCCCGCGCCGACCGGCTCGAGCTGCGCGAGCGACACCATGAGCCGCTCCGCGCGGCGGCACACCGTGCGCGCGACATGCAGGCGCGCCGCGAGTTCCGAGCCCGACGGCATCACGAAGGTCTTGAGCGCCGGGTTCTTCCCGTCGATCTCGTCGATCCAGCCCTCGACCTCGGCGACATGCGATTCCTCGATGCGGACGATCTTCGAGCTGTTGTTCGCCCCCTCGGGCGTCGCGAGGTCCGCTCCGATGTCGAAGAGCCGCGACTGCGCCTGCGAGAAGATCTCGACCAGCCGCGCCTCGAACGGGTTCGACGCCCGGCACGCGGCCATGGCGAGTCCGATGAACGCATTCAGCTCGTCGACCGTGCCGTACGCGTCGATGCGCGGGTGGTCCTTGGAGACGCGCGTCCCTGAGAAGAGACCAGTGGTGCCGTCGTCGCCGGTGCGTGTGTAGAGCTTCATGGGTTGATCCGAGCCTTTCGTCGCGTGGAAAGCGCGCTTCGCCCGCCGTGTGTCGGCGGATGCGAACCGACGCGACTTATACTCCCCGCCCATGACCCGTGCCGTGGCACGACTCATCCGCCTCGCGTCCGTGCTCCCGCTTGCCTTCAGCGGGGGCTGTCTCTACACGACCGGGCGCACCGTCCGCGAGGTCGGGCCTCAGATTTCAGAGGAATCGGTCGCGGCGATCGTGCCTGGCCGCACGGGCATCGACTGGCTGACCGCGACCTTCGGCGAGCCGACCAGCGCGGTCTGCCTCTCCGATGGAACCGAGATCTACCGCTACGACAGCGATGTGCGCACCACCGAGGGCTCGTACTTCCTGATGCTGTTCGCCTCCGCGTCGAACCGCATCGAGCGCACCTCGTGGTGGTTCGAGGTCCGCGACGGCGTCATCCTGCGCTGCTGGGGCGAGCGCTGCGTGCCGATCTCGGTCAACTCGACGAATCCGCCGCCCGAGCCGCGCAACCCCGCCGATGTCGCCGAAGACGCGGTCCGCCTCGCGCCGCCGATCGAGATCGACCCGTCGACGGGCGACGCGCTGCCGCCGGCGCGCTCCCCCGCGCCGTGATCACGCCTCACTCGGGAATCGCCACGAAGCAGGGCTCGACCGCGCGCGCGCCGTCGCGATCGCGCACGCTCGTGCGGTAGCCGGGGCGCAGCGCCGCTGCGGCAAACGCGCCGTCGCGCGACATCGCGAGAAACGCAGCCTGGTGGTGCGGCTCGAGCGCGTAGCTCTTCGCGAGCCGCATCGCGGCCTCGCGCACGGCGTCCTCGACGCCCGCTCCGCGACGCATCGCCTCGACCACGAGGAACGCGCCGCACACGCCCATGATGAGTTCGCCCGTGCCGGTGGCGGTCGCCGCCCCGACCTCGGGGTCGACATAGAGCCCGTGGCCGATGATCGGCGAGTCGCCCACGCGTCCCGGCGTCTTGAACGGCGTGCCGCTCGTCGAGCAGCCGCCCGCGAGCACGCCCTTCGCGTCGAGCGCGAGGCAACCGATCGTGTCGTGGTGGCGCCACTTCGCCTCATCCGCAGGCAGCGGCGCACCGCCGAAGAGCCGCCCATCCTCGCCGTGGCGACGGTCGACCGGCCGCAGCGGGTCGAATCCGAGCCCGCGGGCCGGGTCACGGCCCGAGTCGCGACTCTGGTCGACGACGCCTCCCTCGCGGCGCCACTTCTCGTACGCCGCGCGCGCCTCGTCGGACAGCAGTTCCGCGCGGGCCATGCCCTGCGCGTCGGCAAAGCCGTCTGCGTCGGCCCCGACGAGCATCACATGCGGCGTGCGCTCCATCACGAGCCGCGCCACCGACACGGGGTGCAGGTGATGGCGCAGCCCCGCCACGCTGCCGCACCGCGCGGGGGACAGCATCACGCAGCCGTCGAGGCTCACCCGGCCCGAGGCGTCGGGCAGCCCACCGAAGCCCACGCTGTCGATGTCCGGCGCGCGGTCGGCATAGGCGCAGGCGGCCTCGACCGCGTCAAGCGCCCTGCCCGCCTCGACCAAAGGCCACGCCTCTTCGTTGGCTCGGAGTCCGAACGACCAAGTGCTGACGATTCTCATGGCGCTCATTGTGGCGGTTCTGGGCGATCTGGGGCCGCTGCTGCGCACGCGGATGTCCGAGAATCGAC
>CAIXEV010000293.1 GCA_903918555.1 uncultured bacterium
CTTGCTCGCGGCGAGAGCTATGTCCCGGGCAAAGCGGGAGCGCGGATCTACTTCGGAGTCTCCGATGTCGCGGCAACTCTTCACCTTGCCGTCTCGGCAGGTGGAGCGGTCAACTACCCCGTCACCGAAGTGCCCGAGTACGGCGTGGTTGCGGAGTTCATCGACACCGAGGGGAACTGCATTGCGCTGTTCGCGGGGCGCGGCAGCTCCACCTGCGCTGCCAAACCCCTCGCGGAACACCACCCGCCGCGGCAGGCGCCGTAAGCCCAGCCTGCAGGTTCTGCATAGAGCGCCTCGGTTCGGGCGCAGCGCACCATCGCTGCACCGTCCCGCCGCGGTCGTTTGAGACCTATCCTCTCGCCCTCCCATGCCAGCCCTCCTCGACCCCATCACGCTCCGCGACCTCGACTGCCCGAACCGCGTCTTCATGGCGCCGCTCACCCGCCAGCGCGCAAAGGCGCCGGGCGACATTCCGGGCGAACTCCAGGCCGAGCACTACGCGCAGCGCGCGTCGTTCGGCCTCCTCATCAGCGAGGCCACGCAGATCTCGCCCGAAGGCAAGGGCTATCCGAACACGCCGGGCATCTACTCCGACGAACAGGTCGCGGGCTGGAAGCTCGTCACCGACCGCGTCCACGCGGCGGGCGGGCGCATCTTTCTCCAGCTCTGGCATGTCGGCCGCGTCAGCCATGTCGCCCACCAGCAGGACGGCCAGCCGCCCGTCTCGTGCGTGGCGGTGAAGTCGAAGGGCTATGTCAGCATGCGCCACCCGGACGGCCGCCGCGAGCGCGTCGAGGCGAGCATGCCGCGCGCCCTCGAGACGCACGAATTGCCGCGCGTCGTCGCCGACTACGCCCACGCCGCGGCGTGCGCCAAGGCCGCCGGTTTCGACGGCGTCGAAGTCCACGCGGCCAACTCGTACCTCATCAACCAGTTCCTCTCCGGCAGCCTCAACACGCGCACCGACGCGTGGGGCGGCGTCGGTTTCGACGCGATCGAGAACCGCATGCGGCTCCTGCTCGAGGTCGTCGACGCGAACACGGCGGTCTTCGGCCCGTCGCGCGTCGGCGTGCGGCTTTCGCCGATGGGCAGCGCCAACGACCTCCCCGCTGCACCCGACGACGAGGAGTGCATGCGCCGCGTGGCCGAGGAACTCGGCAAGCGCCGCCTCTCGTACCTCCACCTCTTCAACCACTACTGGCCGAAGGACCGCTGGAACGGCCCGTTCACCGAGCGCCTCTGCCGCGAGATGAAGGAGCGCTTCGCAGGCCCCATCGTGCTCAACGGCTACAGCGCCGAAGTCGCGGCGGCCCAGGCCGACCTCGACGCTGGCCTCGGCGATTGCATCGCCTTCGGCAAGCTCGCGATCTCAAACCCCGACCTCCCCGAGCGCTTCGAAACGGGCGCGCCGCTCGCCCCGTGGGACGACACGACCTTCTACGGCGACGACGCGCGCGGATACAACGACTACGCGCGCGCTTGAGGGACTATCCGCACACATCGTCGACGGACGCGCGCGCGAGCTCACCGCCGCGATCGCAAGTGTCACTTGGCCTTGTACGATGC
>CAIXEV010000294.1 GCA_903918555.1 uncultured bacterium
CGCAGGCACAGCGCCGCTCGGCACCGCGCGCGGCACGGTGACGCTGCCGCCCTACTCGATGTTCGTCGGCTACCGGGACTGACCGCCCGCGGCCCGCTCGTCGCGCACCACCACCGCCATCACGAGCGGCACGACGACGATCGTGAAGATGGTCGACACGAGGAGTCCGCCCGCGACCACCGCGCCGAGGCCGCGGTAGAGCTCGCTGCCCGCGCCCGGCGCGAGGACGAGCGGCAAGAGGCCCATGACGCTCGTGAGGCTCGACATGAGGATCGGGCGGATGCGGCTGCGCACGCTCTCGGCGATCGCCGCACGCACCGGCAGCGCCACCCCGCGCCCGACGACTGGCGCTCCGCGGAGGCCGCGGAAGGCCAAGTCCGACGGAACCTCGTCGCCCTCGCCGCGCATGAAGTTGCGCGCCTGGTGGACGATGAGGATCGCGTTGTTCACGACGACGCCGATCAGGATCACGAAGCCGAGCATGGTGAGGACATCGAGCGTCTGCATCGGCATGAGCGGAACGCTCAGGCTCCAGAGGAAGACCGCGAAGAGCGCCGCGACGCCGCCCACGCATGCGAGCGGCACGCTGAACAGGATCACGAGCGGCAGCTTGAAGCTCTGGAAGAGCACCACCATCACGAGGTAGCACACGAGGAGCGCGAGGAACATCGAGCTCGTGACGAGGCCGGCCGCGCTGCCGTCGCCGAGCAGCGTCTGCTGGATGCTGGCGAGCTTGCTCGCGCTTCCCGCGATATCGGTGCGGACCCCCGTCGGGATCGCGCCCTCGGCGCGCGCCGCATCGAGCGTCGCGCCGATCGTCACGATCGCCTCGTCGAGCGCCATCGTCGGCGGCGGCGTCACCTGGAGGCTCACGCCGCGCTGGCGGTCGACATGGTTGATCTGCGTCGGCGCGGTGCCGCGCTCGACGGCCGCAAGGACCCCGAGCTGCACCGTGCGCCCGAGCGGCGTCGCGATCGGAGTGTCCGGCAGCATGCCGAGGTCGCGCGACGCCACATCCGCTGCCGCGACGGCTGCGTGGACCTCGACGACCTTCATGTCGATCGACTCGCCGCCGAGCCGGTACTCGCCGATGATCGCTCCGTCGCCGGCCGCAAGCACGGCCGTCCCGAGTTGCGCCGGCGAAAGCCCCGCCTCGGCGATCGCACGCTGGTTCGGCACCAGCCGCACCTCGGGGCCGGGCAGGTTGAAGCTCGGCGGATCGGGCTGCACGGAACCGGGGCCGAACGCGCCCATCAGGCGCAGGAAGGTCGCGTTCGCGGCCATCGTCACCGCATCGAGGTCGTCGCCCGTGAAGTCGACGCGCACGGCGCTGCCCGATGAACCGCTCGTGCGGAAGAGCGGCACCTGGAACGCGAACGCGAGGGTGCCGGGCAAGATCTCCGGCCGCGTCGCATGGTTCATGAGGTACTCGTTCGCCGTGGCGCGCGATCCGTCGGTCGCGACGCCACCGTGGAACATCGCTCCCGGGAAGCTCACGACGAAGTAGTTCTCGACGGCCGAGGGCTTGATCGTGTCGCCCACCTTCCACGCCATCCACGGGACGACCGGAACGCTCGGGAGCGCGTCCTCCGCCGCTTTGCGCTCAGCCGAGCCGGCAGGCAGCTTTCCCGCCTCCCAGAACGGGCGCACCTGCGCCTCGATCCGCTCGGCGATCTCGGTCTGCTGCTCGAGGCCGGTGCCCGGAGGCGGCAGGATGAGGCCGAACACGAGGTTGCGGTTTCCACGCGGCAGGTAGTCGCGCGGCGGAAGCAGCGCGACGGTGCCGGCGATCGAAACGGCCGTGAAGAGCAGCGCAAGGCCGAGCGCGACGAGCCGGTGGCCCGTCACGCGGAAGATCGTTCGCGAGATCAGCGTCGACATCCGGCCCAGCAAGCCCTTCTCGGTGAGCGACGCCGTGCCCGCCGCGAGGGGCTTGAGCAGCCGCGCCGCCGCCGCCGGCACGACCGTGATCGCGACCAGCATCGAGAGGAAGACGCTCACGCTGAGCGCGATCGCGATGTCGCGGAAGAGCTGTCCGACCTCGTCCTCGATCAGGAGGATCGGGATGAAGACCACCACCGTGGTGAGCGTCGAGCCGAGCACGGCGCCCCACACCTCGCTTGTCGCGTCGATCGACGCGCGCGCGGGCGACTTCCCCATCTCCATGTGGCGCCAGATGTTCTCGAGGACGACGATCGCATTGTCGACGAGCATGCCGACCGCGAACGCGAGGCCCGCGAGGCTGATGACATTCACCGTGCGCCCGAGCGCAAGCAGCACGACGACCGTGCCGACGATCGAGATCGGAATCGCGATGCCGATGATGGCGATGGCGCGCCACGAGCGCAGGAAGACGATCAGCGTCAGCGTCGCGAGCAGTCCACCCTGCCAGATGTTGTCGCGCACGAGCGCGATCGCGTCGTCGATGTAGGTCGTCTGGTCGTAGACGAGCTCGAGCTGCAGCGGATCCTTCGCGAATCCGCGCCGCGCGCTCTCGGTGGCGAGCATGCCGCCCGCCTCGTTGAGTTCGGCGATCGCCGCACGCACGCCGCTCATGACTTCGACGATGTTCGAGCCGACTTCCTGCTGCACATTGATCGCGATCACGGGCCTGCCCGCGCTGCGCACGAACCCCGCCGGCTTCTTGTAGGTGACGACCGCCTCCGCCACATCGCCGACGCGGATCGGCCGGCCATCGCGCACGGCGACGACGACCGCCTCGACCGCCTCTGGCGACTCGAACTGCCCGACCGCGCGGATCGCGACCTCGCTCTTCGCCTCGCGCACGCTGCCCGCGCTTGCGTTGCGGTTCGCCGCGCCAAGCGCCGCGATCAGGTCGTCGACGGTGAGCCCGCGCTGCGCGAGGCGCTCCGCGTCGAAGCGCACCTGGAGCTCGCGCTCGCGGCCGCCGAGGACATTCACCTCGCTCACGCCGTTCACGCGCTCGATCCTCGGCTTGACGCGGTCCTGCGTAAAGTCCTGCAGCGTGCGGATGTCGAACGCGTGGCCGTCCGCCTCGACGGCGCCCTCGCCGCCGTCATTTCCTCCCCGGAGCACGATCCACGCGATGTAGTCCCTGTTCTCGGGGTCGCTCGCCTCGACGACGGGCTGGTCGACATTCGGCGGATACGACTGCACCTGCCGCAGTTTGTCGCTCACCTCGCGCAGCGCGGCGTCCGGGTCGGTTCCGACCGCAAACTCGAGCCGGACGCGCCCCGTGCTCTGGCTCGACACGCTCGTCATCTGCTGGATGCCGGCGACGCCCTGCAGTTTCTCCTCCTGCTTCTCGACGATCGATCGCTCGACCTCCGCCGGGCTCGCTCCTTCCCAGAAGGTGGTGACGCTCACGACGGTGCTCGAGACCGTCGGCGTCAGCTGGATCGGCAGGCGCTGGAGCGCGAGAAGCCCCGCGAGCGCGACAAGCAGCACGCAGACGACGACCGTGACCGGCTGGCGGACGCTTCCCTCGACAAGCTTCACTGCTTCGCCTCCGTCGCCGCCGCGATCGGCGCGACCGCCGAGCCCGGGATGAGCCGCTCGTTGCCCTCGACCACGACCGCGTCGCCGGCAGCGATCACGCCTGGGTCGAGCGCGACCTCATCGCCGATCGGAAACGCGACGCGGACGGGCGTCGGCACGGCGACGCCGTTGCGCACGACGAACACGCTGGTGTTGACGCCTTGGTAGACGAGCGCGTCCTTTGGCACGATCGACCAGCGAGCGACCGGCCCCTGCGGCACGAACGCGTTCAGCGCGAGCCCCGCCGCGAGATTGGCGGCGTCGTCGCGCACCGTGGCGATCGCATGGAAGGTGCGCGTCTGCGCGTCGATCTCAGGCACGACGCGAAGACCAGTCGCCTCGACGCGAACGCCGGTCGAAGCCTGGATCTCGAGCACACGCAGTGCCGCCGCGCCGTCGCGGTCCGACGCGGAGAGCGCAAGCCGCTGCGCGACCGCGAACATCTCCTGCGGCACATCGAACCACGCCTCGAGGTGGCCGCTGTCGAGAAGCTCGACCACCGCGCCGCCCGATGCGATCCACGCGCCTCTCTCGGCGTGGCGCTTCGTCACGACGCCCTCGAACGGCGCCACGATCTCGAGGTCCCTGCGGCGCTCGGCGACGAGCGCTGACTGCCGCTCGATCACCGCGACCGCGGCCTTTGCCTGCGCGACAAGCGCCGCCGCGACGGCGACATCCGATTCCGCGTCCGCGAGTTCGCGCGGATTGGTTCCGCCCTGCGCCGCAGCGCGCTTCAGGAGCTCGAGATCGCGCTCCGCGCGCGCCTGTCCGAGCTCGCGCTCGACGAGCGTGGCGCGGGCAACGGTCGCGTTCGCCTCGAGGATCCCGAGCTCGAGCTCGAGGCGGGTCCCGTCGAGCCGGGCGATGGGTGCGCCGGCGCGAACGCGGGCGCCCTCGTTGACGAGGAGCTCGCGCACGATGCCCCCCTCCTCCGCCGCGACGGTGGTGCGGCGCTGCGCTCGCAGCTCCCCGAAGACCTTCTTCCGCGGCGCCAGCGACTCCTCGCGCGCCTCGGCCACCTTCACGGGGGTCGGCGGCGGCCCCTTCGCGGCGTCCATGGGGGCGCCGTCCTGCGCGGCGGCTGCAAACGGGAGGACAAGCGAAACGAGCGTCGGAATCAGGACTCGGACCATCCGCGCATCGTACGGAAGGCGCGCACTCGCTGCGTTCCATGGCCGCCGCGCGTCCGCTACCATCTGCCCCCTTCGGCTCTCAGCAGGATCACACCATGGAAGCAGGCATCGTCGGTCTCCCCAATGTCGGAAAGAGCACGCTCTTCAACGCCCTCACCGCGGCGGGAATCGAGGCGGCGAACTATCCCTTCTGCACCATCGAGCCCAATGTCGGCATCGTGAATGTGCCGGACGGCCGCCTGCAGCGGATCCAGAAGCACATCAAGACCCAGAAGGTCATCCCCGCGGCCGTGCGCCTCGTCGACATCGCGGGCATCGTCAAGGGCGCCTCGACCGGCGAAGGCCTCGGCAACAAGTTCCTCTCGCACATCCGCGAGGTCGACGCCGTCCTCCATGTGGTGCGCTGCTTCGAGGACCCGGACATCACCCATGTCGACGGCACGGTCGATCCGCTGCGCGACATCGGCACCATCGAGACCGAGCTCCTGCTCGCCGACCTCCAGGTGGTCGAGAGTTCGCTCGACAAGTCGCGACGCAACGCGAAGTCGGGCGACAAGGAGGCGGTGCTGCGCCTCGGCGTGCTCGAGAAGTGCTTCGAATGCCTGAACGCGAGCAATCCGATCCGTTCGATCACGCTTGAAGGCGACGAGGCGAAGCTCCTCAAGAGCCTCGGCATGATCACCGCGAAGCCGACCCTCTATGTCGCGAATGTCGACGAGGCGCAGATCGGCGCGGAAGGCCCGCTGGTCGCCAAGGTCCGCGAGCACGCGAAGTCGACG